>JAAYQB010000004.1 GCA_012519525.1 Bacteroidales bacterium
AATACTATTGGAAAAGATATTGAACACATTGCTCTTGCAAATATGGAAGAAGTAAAAAGGTTTTTTTATCAATATTATCGCCCTAATAATGCTATTTTGTCTGTTACAGGCAATATCAATACCGAACAAACACTATCGTGGGTAAAAAAATGGTTTGGAGAAATACCAATGGGTAAACAACAGATAACACCCCTACCCTCAGAACCTTCTCAAACCGAAAAACGTTTCTTGGAAGTAGAACGCAACGTGCCTTATGATTTTATCACTATCGCATTTCATACATGCAAAAGAAGCGACAAAGAGTTTTATGCCAATAGTTTATTATCCGATATTTTATCAAATGGACAATCTTCACGATTTCAAGAAATTTTAGTCAACAAAAAACATATATTTTCTCATATAAATAGTTATTTAACAGAATCTTTTGATAACGGTTTATTTATTATTAATGGTATTCCGTCAGCAGGTATTTCACTACCAACTGCCGAAAATGCTATTTGGGAACAATTGGAAGAATTAAAGACCAATCTCATTCAACAAGATGAACTACAGAAAGTAAAAAATAAAGTTAAAACCCTACTCTATTTCAGCGAATTAAACATACAGGAAAAAGCCTTGTCACTTTGTCTTTTTGAAGCTATGGACCATGCAGCACGCATTAATCAAGAAGAAAAAAACTACGCCTCAGTCGACGCTAATAATATGATAAAAACCAGTAGAGCCGTTTTCAGAAAAGAAAACAGCTCTACCATTTATTATAAAGCTATAAAGCAGTAGATTACTACTATATATTAGCCCAATAATCCTCCTTTTTGATAAATTTCATTTTGTACATCAAAAAACGGACGAATACGAGTTGATTTGTTTTTTGTCAAATTACGCACTTCTCCCGTAATGAAATCAATGCTAATCTCATCTTTATTTTCTAATTGTAGCTCTTTCAATTGCTCTGAAGTATAGGTGAGAATAGGAAATGCGGCATTGATAGCGTTTCTTTCGTAAATAGCTCCAAAAGATTCAGCCAGCAAACAAGAAACACCCAATGCTACAAAACAATCGACTGCTTGTTGACGCGAACTTCCCGAACCGAAATTTTTACCTGTAACGATAATATCACCGGCTTTGGCTTCTTTGGCAAAATGTTCGTATCCTTTCAAATTGTCGAAAGCATACTGTCCCATTTCTTCCACTTTAGTAATGGTAAGATAACGATTGTGAAAAATCATATCTGTATCTATATCATCTTGATTAATCAACCATATTCTTCCTTTCACAAAAGTAGGTTTTTGACTATCTTCTTTTGTTTCTTCTGCTTTGCCTGCAAATGCTTTCGTTTTCACTTCTTGCTGTACTAACGGCAAGTGTTCAATATGCGGTGCAGTAATATAACCTGCCACTGCAGACGCTGCTACAGTTGTCGGAGATGCTAAATACACTTTCCCCTTCCCTTGTTTTCCTTCAAAATTTCGGTTTCCTGTCGACACAGTAACCTCTTCCGGTCCATTTTGACCTATTTGCCCTGCAGCACAACCGGCACAACCTGCATTTGACACCAAAGCTCCCGCATCTTTAAAGATTTGAATAAGACCTTCGTCCATTGCTTGCTTCCAAATAGCATCTGTCGATGGAACTATTTTAAGAACAACTCCTTCTGCCACTTTTTTCCCTTTTAATACGGCTGCTGCCGCTCGCAAATCTTTCATACGTCCGTTGGTACAACTTCCTATAAAAGCCGAATCTATTTTAATGCCTTTATTTAATTGAACAGGCTCGGTATTGTGCGGATGACCCGGAAGAGCTACAAGAGGTTCAAAGCTAGTAACATCTATATCTAATACTTGGGCATATTTAGCCTCTTTCGATGCTTCTACTATTGAATATTGTTTGCCCGTTTTACTTTCTAATTCTTTTAATAGTTGTTTATTAGGAGTAAACAATAAAATAATTGCACCCATTTCCGTTGCCATAGACGAAATAGTAATACGCTCATCTAAAGTCATGCTGTCAATACATTCACCATAAAGTTCTACCGATTTGGCAAGCAATTTATTGGAACCAAAAATATGCAATAAGTTTAAAACAAAATCTTTTGCTGTTACATTGGAAGATAATTTCCCTACAAAATTAAGTTTTACACTTTCAGGAACTTTGAACCAAACTTTACCGTTTGCCCAAGCTGCTGCAATGTCTTGATCGCCCATTCCTTGTCCGAAAGCTCCAATTGCCCCCATAATATTGGCATGAGAGTCGGTTGAAAGGAAAGTACTTCCGGGATAAGCAAGTCCCGAATCAATGGCAATGTGTGTTCCTATTCCTAAATTTATATCGTACACTTTAATGCCTTTTTCACGGGCAAAGCGTCTGCAAAAATGTTGATTGGCTGCATACTTTTGATCTGAACCTCCCGGATTGCAGTCAAATGTAAAAATAGTTTTATCAACATTTTCTACGGGTAAATTGTTAGCCAACAAATGTTCAACGACATTAGCTCCGCCAAAATCGCGAGCTGCTCTACAATCAATTTCTACATTTACAATATCACCGGGTTGTACTTTTGCTTTTCCGGCATGAGATGCTAATATTTTTTCTATAACTGTCATACGTTTAAGTTTTATTTTTTTTATTCTTTATTTTTTGTGTCTATAATAATAGTAACCGGTCCATCATTAATAAGTGAAACTTGCATATCGGCACCAAAAACACCACTTTGAATGGAAGTATTCAAATGTTTTTCTAAAATATTAATAAACTGCTCATACAATGGTATTGCTATTTCCGGTGGTGCAGCACGAATATAAGACGGACGATTTCCTTTTTTAGTCGAAGCATGTAAAGTAAACTGACTCACTACTAAACATTCTCCTTTTATATCGGATACGGAAAGATTCATCACATGATTTTCGTCATTAAAAACTCGTAATTTACTAATTTTCGCAGCGAGCCATTCGACATCTTCAACGCAATCTTGATGCTCTATTCCAAGTAAAATCAGTAATCCTTGCCGAATTTCAGCATGTTTTTGGGAAGCTATTCTTACTTCTGCACTTTTAACCCGTTGAATTACTGCTTTCATATTTTTCTATATTATTTTGCAAAATTAGTATATTTTTTCAACTATTGCACAAAAAAACGAAGTTAAAAAATTAACTTCGTTTCTCTTTTAAATAACTAAAATTTTAGTTTGTTTTAGTTGCACCTCTAAGACTTGGTTTTTTTGTTTCAGCCGGTGCTGGTTCTTCTTGTTGTGCCGGTTCTTCTTTCTTTACTTCAGCTTTTTTAGGAGCCGGTTTTGGAGCAGCAACTTCTTTTGTTTCAGCTTCTGGAGCTGGAGTTTCTACTACAGGTGCTGGTTCTTCAACTTGTACAGCTTCTGCTGTAGTTTCATCTTCAACAACTGCTTCTTCTTTTGGTTGATTGTTGCATGCAAAGAATATCATTCCGGATACAACCAATAATGCCATTAATTTTTTCATTTTCTTAATGTTTATTAAATTATTTAATATTAAATTATTTTTTGCAAAAGTATATTTTTATTTAATATAAACCAAGTGTTTTTTCAATCATTTTTTGTATTTTTGCAAAAAAAATATGATGAAAAAAATTTTCTTTGGTTTTATCCTTATAATAAGCATATTACACTTGCAAGCACAACGCTTATCGGAAGCTGCTACAGCAAGCATATTAAGTTGTGGTGCCGGAAATGAATTATATGTTGCTTTTGGACATACGGCAATACGTTTATGCGACACCAATAAACATCTTGATTTGGTATTTAATTACGGAACTTTTGATTTTAATACTCCTAATTTTTATTTAAAGTTTTCGCAAGGAAGACTACCTTACATGCTTTCTATTAGCTCTTTCTATGGTTTTATGCACGAATATCAATGCGAAGGAAGATGGATTTATGAACAAGAATTAAACCTCACGCTTGAGGAAAAAGAAAAACTTTACAATTTACTGATAGAAAACTACCTGCCTCAAAATCGCTTTTATGCTTACGACTTTTTCTTGGACAATTGTGCCACCCGTGTCAGAGATATTATTGATTCTTCTTTAATTGATAGAAATTTATTTCACAAAACCAATAACAAAGAAAATGGAAATGTTAGTTTTCGAAAACTAATATATCCTTATATGGAATCCATGCAATGGTGGCGTTTGGGAATCGATATTGCATTGGGTATGCGTTGCGACAAAGTAGCAAGTGATTACCAGTACATGTTTTTGCCTACCGAATTAATGGCACAATTGGATACTGCTCAAATTGAAGGAGAAAGTTTTGTGAAAACAAAAAAAATGCTCTTAACAGAATCTAAACCTGCTTTAGCAAAAAACATTTCTCCGGTACTTGTTACATCAATACTATGTTTGATAATCATCGCATTAACATTATGGGAAATCAAAAAGAAAGTTTATTTTAAAGCAATGGATATTGTTTTATTTTCTTTGGTAGCCATTTTATCTTTATTGATAATTTATTTGTGGTTTTTCTCTGATCACTATTTCACTAAATACAACTTCAATCTTTTATGGGCTAATCCTTTGTTTATTTATTTTCTCTTCCGATTACGAAAATCACCTACTTACTTGTTATGGATTGCTTTTGCTTGTCTTGCAATTCCTTTGTTGTTTTTTTGGCTATTACCTCAAACGTTTAATATAGCAACATTTCCTATAATGCTATTATTGCTTATCAGGATTTTCAATTTGATAAAACAAAAAAAGGAAGTTTAAATTAAACTTCCTTTTTGTATAGTGATTGATAAAAGTTTTAGTAAATAATACCTTTATCGTATGCTTTTTGTAACGAATTTAAGACACCGTTTTTGTTAATATGCTTAATGCCTTTGGCTGAAACTTTCAATATTACCCATTCATCTGTCTCCGGAATATAGAATTTCTTTTCCTGTAAATTAGGATAAAATTTTCTTTTTGTTTTTATATTAGAATGTGAAACATTGTTTCCTACCATTACTTTCTTTCCTATAATCACACAAATTTTTGACATAACGCTTATTTTTTAACTTTTCTAACTTTAATTTTTAAAGTTTGCAAAAATACAATTTATTTTAATATCTTTACATCGTTTTCACTATATTTTTTATTTTTTCATCATTTCGGTAAAGAAGCGATAAAAATAAGGTATGGTTTCAATTCCTTTATAAAATTGCTCTAAAGGATAATTTTCGTTAGGAGAATGAATAGCATCAGACCCCAAACCAAAACCCATAAGAATAGCTTTCACTCCTAATATATCTTCAAATCCGGCAATAATAGGAATGCTACCTCCGCTACGCGTAGGAATTGCTTTTACGCCATAAGTAGCTTCAAAAGCTTTTTCAGCAGCTTTATAAGCAGGTAATTCAATGGGGGTTACATAACTAGCGCCTCCGTGAAGAAATTCAACTTCGACTTTCACATAAGAAGGAGCAATAGATAATAAATAATCTTTAAATTGTTTTCCTATCTTATTATAATCTTGATTGGGTACCAATCGCGTAGAAATTTTAGCATGTGCTGTAGAAGGAATTACTGTTTTGGCTCCTTCACCCGTATAACCTCCCCAAATGCCACAAACATCAAAAGTCGGACGTATGCCCGTACGCTCATTGGTTGTATAGCCTTTTTCTCCACAAACATCTTTTAAATCTAACTCTTTTTTATATTCTTCCAAATTAAAAGGAGCTTTACCCATTAGTTCTCGTTCATAATCCGATACTTCCAATACGTCATCATAAAAATTAGGAATAGTAATATGACGATTTTCATCTATCATCCCTGCAATCATTTCGCATAAAATATTGATAGGATTGGCAACAGCACCTCCATACAATCCTGAATGTAAATCACGATTAGGACCCGTTACTTTTACTTCCCAATAACTCAAACCACGTAAACCGGTAGTAATAGAAGGCACATCGGGAGCTATCATGCTGGTATCCGACACTAAAATAATATCCGATTTAAGCATTTCTTTATTTTGTCTACAAAATTCATAAAGATTTACGGAACCTATTTCCTCTTCACCTTCTATCATAAATTTTACATTACAAGGAAGTTGATTAGTTTTAACCATGTATTCAAAAGCCTTAGCGTGCATAAACGACTGTCCTTTATCATCATCGGCACCACGCCCCCATATTTTTCCCTCTTTAATAACGGGTTCAAAAGGAGAAGTGTTCCATAATTCTACAGGGTCAACAGGCATAACATCATAATGTCCATAAACTAAAACTGTCGGTAAATCTTTATTGATTATTTTTTCAGCGTACACTACAGGATTTCCTTCTGTGTGCATTACTTCGCACTTATCTACCCCTGCTTCCAATAAATATTCTTTCCACTTTTCGGCACAACGATACATATCGTCTTTATGCTCTACGAGTGAACTAATAGACGGAATACGCATTAAATCAAATAACTCTTCTAAAAATCTCTCTTTGTTTTTTTCGATATAATTTTTTAAATCTTTCATTTTTAATACTTTTTAATTTGTTAATATTTATTCGAAAATGATGTTGTCTTTACGGTCCGGACCGATAGAAACTAAAAATATTTTTTGTTGTAAATAATCTTCTACGTACTTAATATAAGCGGCTAAATTGTCGGGAAGAGTTGTAGGTGAAAGTGGTCGTTGCCAACCCTTCATTGACTGATAAACCGGTTCTATATTATGGGTTAAATCGAAAGGTATTTCTTTTGTCAATTTTCCGCCAATTTTATATTCCGTACACATTTTAATGGATTCTAATTCACTAAAAACGTCTACCTTTGTCATTATCAAATCGGTAACCCCATTTACCATACTTGCATATTTTAATAAAGGCAAGTCTATCCAACCACATCGACGAGGACGTAAAGTTGTCGAGCCATATTCATGTCCTTTATCACGAAGATAATCTCCCATCTCATCGTTTAACTCTGTTGGGAATATGCCCTCTCCCACTCTTGTACAATAAGCTTTAAATAAACCGAATACTTTTCCTATTTTCGATGGTCCGACACCTAAGCCGGCACAAGCACCTGCAGTAACAGTAGTAGAAGAAGTTACATAAGGATATGTTCCAAAATCAATATCTAACAATGTTCCTTGCGCTCCTTCAGCTAAAACAGTTTTTTTATTTGTCAAAGCATCGTTTATCATGTATTCGGTTGAAACCAAATTATAAACTTTGAGTTTTTCAAGAGCATCTAACCACGCCGACTCATAGTCTTCAAAAGATAATCCTTCAATTTTTACCTCCGAATAATCAAAATTCAAACACTCTATTTGACGTAAATGCTCTTGTTTAAGAGCTTTGTACTTATTTTTAAAATCAGAAAGAAAAATATCGCCTACACGAATTCCTTTACGCGATATTTTATCGGTATAAGTAGGACCTATTCCTTTGAGTGTTGATCCAATTTTTTTATCTCCCAATAAATGCTCATTGGCATGATCTAACAACCGATGGGTAGGTAATATTAAATTAGAGCGTAAAGATATAAAAAGTTTATTTTTTACATCCGTATAAGCATCAATCGATTTTATTTCTTTATTTATAAGTACATAAGGATCGATAATCACCCCATTTCCAATTACATTTTTTGTGTTTTCTCTAAAAATTCCAGACGGAATAGTATGTAATATAAATTTATGAGAATCGAACTCTAAAGTATGACCGGCATTAGGTCCTCCCTGAAAACGTGCAACTATATCATAAGTAGGTGTTAACACATCTATTGCCTTACCTTTACCTTCGTCTCCCCATTGTAATCCTATTAAAATATCAACTTTCATTCTATTCTTAATTTTAAAAAATTATTGTTTCTTAATTTATTTTGCAAATATACTATTTTTTTTAAAAGCTTATCTTCATTTTTATATTTTAAATTAAATCTTTTTTATAAATAAAAAAAATGTACTTTTGCAAATCCGAAATGTCCGGGTGGTGGAATTGGTAGACACGCTACTTTGAGGGGGTAGTAACCGAGAGGTTGTGCAAGTTCAAGTCTTGTTCCGGACACTAAATCAAAAAGTTGTAAAAAACCTACAGCCCCGATGGCGGAATTGGTAGACGCGCTACATTCAGGATGTAGTAATCGAACGGTTGTGCAAGTTCGAGTCTTGTTCGGGGCACTTATAACAAAATTGTAAGTTTTTTTTAATTATCAAAAGGTGCATCTATGAAGAAATTTTTTTTCATCCTCTTTTTTTCTGCTTTTTGTAATTTTTTACATTCACAACATGATGTTTCTCTTGAGCTTTTAACAAAACACGTTTACACCTTAGCCGACGATGCTATGCGAGGACGCTATGCCGGCAGTTCCGAAGGTTATCAAGCGGCACTTTATATCGAAAAACAATTCGAAGAAATTGGATTAACACCTTTTGAAAATACTGATTTTCTACAAGCATTCTATCTTACAAATAACAAAAAATGCCATAATATAATCGGAATAATCGAAGGAAAAGATTCTTTATTAAAAAATGAATACATTATTATAGGAGCTCACTACGACCATCTTGGCTATAAATTCATCAATGACAAGATTGATGTTTATAATGGTGCCGACGACAATGCTTCAGGAGTAGCTACGCTTATTGAATTGGCTCGTACCCTCAAAAAGAAAGAAAATGAATTAAAACGCAGTGTGATTTTCGCTGCTTTTGATGCCGAAGAAATAGGATTGCTCGGCTCACGATACTTTTCAAAACAAATACCTGCTAACAAAGTAAAACTAATGATAAGTTTAGACATGGTGGGCTATTTAAAACAAAGCAAAAAACTATATGTTAAAGGTGTTGCAAACATTGAAAATATCAAGAATTTGATTAAAAACATTCCTTTTCCTCAATCTTCAACAATAGTACTTCAAAACTATGAAACATCTATACTCTATGCTACCGACACCGAGTCTTATGCCAAATTAGGAGTGCCAACACTCCATATTACCACGGGCATGAAATCGCCCTATCACACCACCAAAGACGATGCTGATAAAATAGATTATGAAGGTTTGATGACTATTACCAATTTTATGATAGATTTAATTGATACTTTAGCCAAACAAAATTACTTATCTCCTTCTGGTAAAAAAGCACATAAAAACAGAGGTTTAGCTCCTTTTCAAGCAGGACTTATACTGAATATTGGAAGCAATGCAGGTGTTCTTCAAAAAACGGCTTTCCATTCTACTAAATTAGGTTTTGCTATTGCAGCAGGACCTTATATGCAAATCAACACTAAACGCATAGCTATACGTACGGAAGTGTTGTACGAAAATAAAACTTTTTCTTTTCCACAACAGATTAATTATACCTCAAAACCTATTAAAATCACTTCACAAGCCATTACTGTCCCTGTTAGTTTATTATTAATCAGCAATTTAATAGAAGATAGTTTTTATTATTATGCTGGTATTGGAGGTTTTTACACCTACAACTTTCATGGAAAAAATGCAGGAAAACGTATGGACTTCAACAAAGACATTAATCATCACGAAGGCGGTATTCAATCTAGCATAGGATTTAGTGCTTATAAAGTCAATATCGGTGTTACTTTTCGTCGTAGCCTATCTCCTACTATCATTAATACACCTAGTGTGAAAAACAGATCTGTTTACTTTAGCATTGGATATTCTTTTTAAATAAAGAAATATCTAAGCAATGACAAGTTAAATTCCTAACAGTTTATTGTAGTTTTGCAAAGTTTTAAGTACATCTAATTTGATGTGAATAAAATCATCAATTCCCGCTGCTTTTAACATATCCAAGCTTTCTAAAGGATTTCCTGCTACGATAGAACGGATAGCCGGATTTTCTTTTTTCAGTTTTTTTGTTATTTCCGGGGCATAAGTTTCATATTCTTCATCAGAGCTACATATAACTACCAACTGTGCTTTTGACGCTAAGGCATCTTTAACACCTTCATCAACTGTTGTATAGCCAGCAGTTTCAATAATTTCATAGCCGGCACAACCAAAGAAATTAGTGGTAAATCCTGCTCTCGCTTGTCGCATGGTTAAATTGCCAATTTTCAATAAAAACACTTTAGGGTTACCGTTTTTTACTGCCCACTTTTCAGTATTTAAACGTAATTCTTCAAATGGAATGGCAGCACGATAAGGCTGTATTCCTTCATAGGTAACAGCAGCTATATCTTTTTCAACTTTCTCTAACATATCTTCCTTGATGTTAGGATATTGATTGGTTCCTAAAAGAATCGTTCGGCGTGTTGCAATGTCATTGTTCCTTTTTTGACAACTAATTTCAATAGCTTCTTTTATTTTACCGCTTAAGCCCATTTCAACGATACCTCCTTGTTCTTCGACAACTAAAAAAAGTTTCCATGCTTCAGCAGCTAAAGAATGTGTTAAATTTTCTATATAATAACTACCTGCAGACGGGTCAATAACTTTATCGAAATGAGCTTCTTCTTTTAATATAATTTGAGTGTTGCGTGCTATTCGTTGCGAAAACACATCTTCGGTTTTGTATGTTTCGTCAAAGCTATTCAATAAAATAGTATCAGCACCACCGATAGCTGCCGACATACCTTCTGTTGTGCTTCTCAGCATATTAACATAAGCATCAAAAACTGTTTTGTTCCAAGAAGACGAAATGCTGGTGATATTAATTTTAGCTAATTCGGCAACGGAAGGCTGGTAGGTTTCTACAATTGTAGCCCATAATAAGCGAGTTGCGCGTAATTTAGCAATCTCCATAAAATAGTTTGAACCTATCGAAAAAGTAAAATGTATTTTAGGAGCTATTTCGTCAATATCTACTCCTTGATTTGTAGCATAAACAAGGTATTCATTTCCCATTGCTAAACCATATGCTAATTCTTGAATAATGGTTGCACCACTATTATGTAAAATATTAGCGTTAACAGTTAAATACTGAAAATAAGGCAAATGACTTCCTATAATTTGATGTAATTTTAGGATTTCGTTAAAATCATTTTCTTTATTTTTATAAAATTTATTATGCAAAAGCATATAAATAATAGGGTCAAAATCAAAAGAACCATGAATTTTTTGCTTTTCGAATTTTTTATTTTCTATATGAGCTAAAAACAACTTTGCTAATTCAGTATAAGAAGGATGATGTAAGAAATGTAAAGCAATAGAGTTTAAATCAATATTTGCTAATAAATCTTCTAAATCTTTACCGCTTTTTATTGCTTTCGCATTTAAAAATAATGCTTTAGCACCTCTTTCTATAAAACTTAAAGCAAGTTCATTAGCTTTTATAGGATTTGTTTCCGTGATTTTTTGTGCAATATTCCAATCATTGGCTTTTTCTTTATTTCCTCTTACAAATGGATATTCGTTGGGATATTGTTCCAAATATTCTAAAGCTTCAATATCTTCATTGCGGTAATATGGTTTTACTGAAAAATTTTCTTCTGTTTTCCATATTAATTTTTTTGCATAATCAGCTCCTTTAAGGTCTTTTTCTATGACTTTTTCCCACTCTTGAGTAGATACTTTTTCAAATTCAGAAAATAAATGTTCTCTCGTATTGCTCATATTTATTATATATATAATTAACTATTAAGTATTTCTATTAAAAATTTTCCAAAAATAATATTTTACAAAAGTACACTATTTTTGAATTAAAAACAGAATGAAAAAAAATGAATGCTTTTAAAATAAAAAAAGGCGATAAACCTTATCTGTTCATCGCCTTTTTTAGTATGTTTTTTTATCTTACAAGAGTTATACTTCCGTTTAATATCATGTCGCCTTTTTCCGATTCGGGTTTTGCATATACTACCCAATAGTATACACCTTCAGGGACATCGTTACCTTGTTTATTTTTACCTGTCCACCAGAAGTTTTCATCTTCGTAGTTGGGACAATTTGGAGCTTCGCATTTTCTTTTCCATACCAAAGCACCCCATTTATTATAAATTTCCATTTCAAAGCTTAAATAGTATCCTGATTTTTGACCTTCCCAAGGTTCAAATTTATCGTTAATTCCGTCTCCATTGGGAGAAAATATATTGGGGAATTTCAAGGACTCAAGTACTAAGATTTGATGTGTAGTTGTATCACTACATCCATACTCATCAGCAACACCCATAGTTACAGTAATAAATCCTGATTTTGTAGTATAAGCGTGCGTTACATTAGCTCCCGAAGAATCTACGGTATTATCTCCAAATATCCATAACCATTTTGTTAATACGCCATCTCCCGGAGTTGACATATCACTAAAATAAGCATCGGCACCGGCACTAATTCCTTCTACAGCATCGGTTAATACAACCTTATTTGCATCTTCAATTTTAAAATCAGCAACAGGAGGAGTCCATGCTGAAACGATTAATGTATCATAATAAGTTTTATAACAATTTTTAGGACTAAAGGTAACTAATATTTCAAAAGGATAAGAATTAGTTCCGGGATCATCAAAATAGCGACTAGCAGGATTATCTGTTAGCGTATCGGGAATAGAAGTAAATATCCATTTAAAGTCAGTTTCTTCACCATTTAGAGAATCTGCTGTCATTATAACATCCATTCCGACACATGCTCCTACACTATCAGGGGAAGCTTTGATGTTAGGAAATTCCATAACAATAATTTGCTTTTCTTTTTGTGCTTTACAAGTCATAGATTTCACTTCTAATAGTACATTATAAGCACCCGCAGTATCGTATTGAGTGAGTCCATCAAAAATAGCAGAATCCGTTAGTCCATTACCGTATGTCCAATAAACAGAATCTAAAGGTGCTGCACTTGGACGTATGTTATTATGAATAGTATCGGTCAAGTTAGGAAATGTAACAGGAACACCTTTACAATAGAGAGGTTCAATTGTAAAATCAGGTTTTAATTGAATTACCCAAATTGAGTCTTTTAATGTAAATCCACGGGAGCACTTTTCCATTTTACCTGTAGCAGAGTTATATACCCATTTTATAAGTTGCATAAAGGGAACATATACTCCGGGTTGTGTGTAAGAGTGTATGATAGGTGCACCTATAAAGGTGGTCATATCAGAGGTTCCATCTCCGTAAAATATAATTAATGTATCTGTATTTTCAACATCAACATCAAAGGTGAAAGTAACTTTTAATGGAACACATCCAGAAGTTGTATCTGCGGCAAAAGTTCCATAAGGTCCTCCAACAACTACATATTTAGGCTTCAACATCGTATCAGTGCAATTATACTCGTCAGTAACAATTAATGTAACATCATATTTTCCAGCAAATTCGTAGGTGTGTGCAGGATGTTTCATTACAGAAAAATTATTCCCTAAACTTAATGTATCTCCAAATATCCATTCATATTTAGCTTTAGCTGTATCCATTCCATAAGAAAGATTTTGAAATTGAACACCTAATTCAGGGCATGCTGCTTCGCGTGTGCCTGAAGTATAATCTGCCACAGGGCGTATAACCCAAATAGAATCTTGAAATATATTGGTGCATCCATTCATATCGGTTATGGTTAATGTAATATAAACATATCTTGAATAACTGACATTAAAAGCAAATTGTGCATTACGACTTGTACTTGTTCCTTGACCATCAAAATCCCAAAAATAGGTTAAACCTGTTGTTGAAGCAGATACAGGAGTCATAACATTTCTATCTTTATCATAATAAGAAGAAGTATTATTGAAAGTTACAAGCTCCTTATTACATACTTTTCTATCGCTAACAGGTATAGCGGGAGTTGTAAATGAAGTTTTTACTCCTAAAACAGTAATGGCAAAAGGAAATTTCTCTGTACTATCACATCCTTTTTCATTAGTAACAGAGAGTGTTACATCATATCTTCCTGCATTATTAAATACATATTTTGCATCTTTCTCTGTTTTCGTACTACCCCCTGTATTCCATAGATACTTTATAATTTCGTAATAGCCAAAAGGAGCGGCAGTATAAGATTCATCATAAAACTCTAAAGTATCACCTAAACAAACAGGGCTATTAGAAGTAAACTGAGGAACACTGCGTGGATTAACAAATAGTTGAATAGTATCGCACCTATCTTCATAAGGCACATAAGGACCCCAATTAGCTGTTTGCCACTCAATATACGGAGGTGCCATGGGCATATTCATTCCACAGCCTTCTCCACTTGTATCTTTTAAGTAAATAGTATAAATACCCCAATCGTTAAATTCAAAAATAAAGGGATCGGAGCCTGTATAATTTGTGGTGTCGAATATAAACTTATAGGCATTGACATGCCTAAAATCATCTTGCATATGATTCATTAGTTCGGATGTCGAGTAATGTACGACTCCTCCATCATACGATCTGTCCATACTCATCCCCCACCAATAGATAGCATCGGTAGCATAAGTAGAATCGTAGAAGTATATTTGCTGATCTTCACAAACTTCAGTTACAATATTTCCATCTTTATCTGTTGCGCGTAATTTCATTTCTGCAATAGATATAATGATTTCTTGTTGAGCTGAGTCTTCACAGTAGCCACATAGATTATTGCCATTTCTGTTGTCGTTCATTACCCATAAGGTAACAAATATGTGTCCACCGCGATCAACTACCATTTTCATACCTCCTAAAGTGTCGTAGCAATATTTAT
>JAAYQB010000058.1 GCA_012519525.1 Bacteroidales bacterium
CCTTGTTATAACGAGAGAAATGTTGTATCAGACCGAAGATGTAGTAAGAATATTGGAAAAAATACAACCTGATTTATTGGTGTTAGCAGGTTTTTTGTGGTTAATTCCGGAAAATATGATTCATGCTTTTCCTCGCAAAATTATTAATATTCATCCGGCACTTTTGCCAAAATATGGCGGCAAAGGCATGTACGGCATGAATGTTCACAAGGCGGTAGTTGAAAATAAAGAAAAAGAAACAGGTATCTCTATTCATTATGTAACCAAGGAATATGATAAAGGTGACTTAATATGCCAAGTGAAATGTGCTGTAGATTCGTCAGATACTCCTGAAGATATAGCTGAAAAAGTACATCAATTAGAGTATCAATATTTTCCTGTAGTGATTGATGCTTTGTTGAAAGAATAAGCGTTAGTTGTTAAAAATACTCGTATTCCGTACTGTGTTTTTCTATTAAAATAAGTTCGTCGGTATTTTCGACAATATTTCTTGAGTAAATAGAAGTTTCGATTTCTTCGTTATTTTGGTTGTAATGTATTTCTTTTACAGTTAAAACCAAATCGTCTTTATTTAATCTACTTTCTTTTATAGGAAGCTCATTTTCATTATATTCAAAAATATTTTTTATAAATTGAGTGGGGGTTTCAATTCTACGTTCACTTAACAATCCATTGCTGTTGTATGAAAATAAATGAGTGGCTATTACGTCTTTTTTAAAGTTATAAGTGGTTTGTTTTGTTAAACCGAAATCGTTGTATTCATAGGTTTCCAACATTTTATTGTTTTGTGATATTTCTTCCAATTCGGAAGCAATAAGCTGTTTGTTATCGTTGTAAGTGTATTTTTTACGTAAACTGAGGCTGTCTTCGTCATCGTATTCCAATTCTTCTAATAAAAGTCCGTTATTCCACACATATTCATTTTCTGTAAAATGATAACTGTCGGCATAGGTAATTTCTTTTTTGGTAAGTTTATTTTCGTCGTTATAATAATAGCGTTCAACAATAACTTCTTCCGTATATTGCACTTCGGCTTCAATCAACAATCCTTTTTCGTCGTATTTGTTTTTTCTCAACTCATATACTTCGTCATTTTGAGCGTCAATAAAATGCTCTTCAACTACCAAGTTGTCCTGATTATAAATACGTTTGCAAATATTTTCGCACAATCCCTCGCTGTCGTAAGTTTTATCTAAGCAGAGGTTTCCTTTATCGTCGTATGCTAAGTAAGAGTGCATGCGTTTGTTTTCTTCAATGGTATCGTCGTAAAGAGTGGTTCTATTGTAGGTAGTGATAAATTTGGAAATGGATTTTATTGTATTCATGATAAATTAATTTCTTATAAAAATCAAAGTGCAAAATTATCATTTAAAATAAAATAAAAAAAAGAAAGTGAAAATATTTTTAAAATTAATAGGTAATTATTCATAAAAGGTTTAATTTTGCAAAAATTGATAGAATCGGAAATATGAATGTTGTAAAACCAAAAATAGCCGTTATAGGCAGCGGTACTTGGGCGACTGCTATTGTGAAAATATTAACGGATAACCTACCTTCAATTTATTGGTGGGTAAGAGAGCCTGAAATCGTAGAAAGTGTGCAAAGCACTGGACGTAATCCTCTTTATTTAAGTTCGGTAACTTTAAATCCTAAACAGGTTAAAATCTCAAGTGATTTGAAAAAAACAGTATCGAAAGCCGATATTCTTGTTTTGGTAGTCCCGTCAGCCTATTTGCATAATACGCTTTCGGAATTGAGTATTCAGGACTTGAAAAATAAATACATTGTCTCAGCTATTAAAGGGATAGTGCCGGAAAGAATGGAGTTTATTTCGAGTTATTTGATGCATTATTATAACATTCCTTCCGATAACTTAGGTATTATCAGTGGTCCTTCGCATGCCGAAGAGGTAGCTTGGAAAAAAACAACTTATCTTACGGCAGCTTCTTTGAATGCGGATTTTGCTCAACAAATAGCCGATTTATTCAACAATGATTATGTACATGTGAATACGTCGGAAGATATATTTGGAATTGAATTTTCAGTAGTGTTAAAAAATATTTATGCTTTGGCAGCAGGAATTTTTAGGGGAATGGCAGCAGGCGATAATTTATTGGCATTGTTCAATGTAAATTGTATCAATGAAATGATTAATTTTGTTAATACGGTTTACCCTAATAAAGATAGAAATTTTTATACGGCACCTTATTTGGGAGATTTTTTAGTAACCACTTATTCACAGCATAGTCGCAATCGTTCTTTCGGAATCATGATAGGTAGGGGATATTCTGTGCGAACAGCACAATTAGAAATGAAAATGGTGGCAGAAGGATATTATGCAACTCGTTGTATTTATGAGATGAATATGAACTATAAAGCTACTATTCCCATTATTGATGCAGTATATGGTATATTGTATAAAAAAGCTTCTTTTCGTCAAGAAATGTATAATTTGTTAAACTCTATGAAATAATTTTTAATGAAAAAAATACGTACATTCGTTTTTTTTATTTTTATCGCTAATTTACTTTTCGTGTCTTGTAAAGAAAAAGGCTATGCTATCATTAATATAAAAGGAAGTATAAGTAATTCTCAAGGGCAATATCTTGATAGTTTGATGATTACTGCTACTAATTTAACAACCAAAACTTCGGATAGTTTTCTGTCGGGTACAGGGAAAGAAGGTTTTGATAGAACCTACATTTTTGAGAAAGAAATAGCATGTAATTATCTTATTCAAGTTGAAGATATTGATGGCGAACGTAATGGTGGTTTTTATCAAGAACAATCTACAACTGTTACTATTAGAATAAGTGATTACGGATACAGAAATGATTTGTTGGTACAGCATCCTTATGTAAGTAAGGAAGTAAATTTTGTGTTGGATAAAAAATACTGAAAAGTAAATTATGCTTGTTTTTCTACTAAAACAACTGCATAGGCACTGACGCCTTCTTCTCTACCTATAAAACCTAATTTTTCAGAAGTTTTAGCTTTAATGCTAATGTCTTCTATTTCCAGCTTTAATACATTTGCTAAACTTTCTTTCATTAATGCAATGTAAGAAGATAACTTAGGTTGCTCAATAACAATGGTAGAATCGATATTGATAATTTTCCATCCTTTTGATTGAATAAGTTGATGGGTTTTAGTTAATAATATTTTACTGTCTATATCTTTGTATTCATTGTCGGTATCAGGGAAATGATAGCCTATGTCTCTTAAGTTAACGGCTCCGAGTAGGGCATCGCAAATAGCATGAATTAATACATCGGCATCCGAATGCCCTTGGCACCCTAAGGCAGAGGGAATATGAATTCCTCCAAGCATTAAATTTCTGTTTTTTACAAGTTTGTGAGTGTCAACTCCTAATCCTATTCTGATTTTCATAATGATTGAGAAGGATTTTCTGTCCTATATTATCTATTTTATATCGAACGATAAAGTAAATCGTAATGTATTTTCTAAAGCATTATTTCTTTCGTTAACAGGAATAATGTAAGAGGCATCTAAAATAAAAATACTGTATTTTAAACCTACACCGGCGGTTAGATATTTTCTATTTCCTTTGTTTTTTGCCTCATTAAAATAACCTGCACGAATAAATAATAAATCATTGTATCCGTATTCAAGTCCGAGATTAATAATAAACTCGCTCATTTCTTCAACAAAACCGCCGGGGGCATCGTACCAAGAAGTTACAATAGCTCCTACTACAGAAGATTTGCGATGGTCTCTTCCTTTTTCAATAATTGCATTGCCATCGGCGTCTCTTAAAACAACCCCAAAACTATCGGTAGCATAAATAGGAGTAGTTGGGACTAATAATTTATTTAAATCTAAAGCAAAAGTAAGGCTATTGTATTTGTCTATATACATTGTATAAGCAGTTCCTATTCGAAGATTAGCAGGCAAGAACTCACGATCCATACTACTGGAATATGATATTTTAGCTCCTATATTAGAAATGTTAAGTCCAAAACCAATAATACTTTTGTGTAGTTTTTCTGCTTTTAGATTTTTTTGATAAAACAAGGCAATATCGGCAGCACCCGAAATGCCGGGCTTTACTCCTTCGGTAGTAGGACTGACATTGCTTACTGTTGTTAAGTTTGAATAAATAAAACGCCCTGCTATCGCCATTGATAATTGGGGAGTAAATTTGCGAGAGTAGGCGGCATCAATCGAAAATTCGTGAGGATTTACATATACGTTTTCCCCTAATGGATTATTGCCTTCATAATCTCTTAATTCCATTTTTCCCATAGAGAAATAACGCAATGACATAGAAATGGCATCCATTTTTGTTATCTTGTAATATCCTGATAAATAAGCAAGATTAATATCGTTTAATCCTAATCCAAATAACCAAGGACTATAAGATATGGATATACCACCTGTATTAGGAGAAAAAACATATTTTGCCGGATTCCAAAATTGAGCATTCAGGTCGTTAGGAATTGCAACGCCTACCTCACCCATTCCTCCTAAGTGTGAGTCAGGTCCTATCATTAAAAAAGGAACAGCAGTCATGACGGCATTGGCTCTTAGCCTTCCCAATGCATCAACTTTTTGTCCAATAGCCGATAAGCATGAACAAATAAGTAGCGAACTTATTATTGTTTTTTTCAATGTTTTATGTATCAATAGCATTATTTCTTCTTTTTATTTAAATCTAAACTGTATAACGTCTTTCTCTTTTTTATATTGCTTTATAAAATGACAAGTTTTTCAAATTTTTCTATTGTTTTATTTTCCGCCGTTTTTACACGTACTTTATAAATATAGACTCCTTTGGCTAATTTGTCTCCGAAATCATCTAATCCGTTCCAAGGAATAGGACCGCAACGAAATGAATTATTATTACTTGTATGTTCTATTGTTTTAACCAATTTTCCGGAAACAGTGAAAATTTGAATGCTTACTTTTATGGTTGTGTTGGGTTGGTTATGTTCAAAATAAAAGTCGGTATGTGTCGTAAAAGGATTGGGATAGTTTAAGACATGGCTTAGTTCTAATTTTTCATCTTTTATCACGGTGAAATTTATAGTGTTTTCATTCATATTATTTAAAACGTCCCATGCCCTGACAGTTAATGTATGTGGTCCCGGCTCAAGATTACTCAGTAGATAAGAAACTTTTCCTGAAGAAGAGCTGTTTTCATCGTATTCAAAAAAATCATTCAGTAAAATGCTGTTTTCTATTTTATTATCTAAAAAGGCAATAATATCGTGTCCTATGCCGGTACCTACGGTATTTATTCCATTGTCGTCTTTTAAATAGGCTATTAAAGTCGGATGAGGATTGCTTATTCCTCCGTTAACAAAATTTCTATTGTTTAAATATATTTCTATTTCAGGTCCTTTATTGTCGGCAATGATGGTGTCTTTAATACCGCCGATAAATATACTATCGAAACCATTGGCATCAGTATGATTATTAGTGGCATAATAACTTATTTTTCCATATCCGTATTCATAATTAATGTCTTTAGGAACTAAAAACGAAAATTCGAAATGTCCGTTTTTTACACTTGCTTTACCTTTAAATAAAACATTCTTTTGCAGTATGAATGTTTTTTCCACACTGTTCGGATTATTGAGCAAAGTTTTTATCAATGAGGGTTTATCATAAATAGTTGGGTAAACATAGCCGTTGAAATTTTGCAAGGTTTGATTGTTGTTATCGGTTACTCTTCCTTTAATAGTTATAAATTCTAAGGCTTGTATAGTGTCGTTGATAGAGGATAAACTTATGCCATTAATACTATCAGTAACGATATTTTCTTTAGGATGTGCTAAAGTTAGAGAAGGGTCTCCAAATAAAACATACATTTCTATACTTCCCGAGACGTTTTTAGCAGCAGCTAAAAATTCTCCCATAGTGCGATATCTGCCGTTTATTTTTTCAAATGCATATTGGTGCAACATTTTGCCGAAAAATTCATTTGAACCTCCAAACGAATTTCTCGTAGCAGAAATTACGCCAATACCTCCACCGTCTGATTTAAGTAAAATATCTTCAGAAGGAGATTGTGAGTTGGTTTTGTCATACATACCAAAGGAGCAAGAGCCGGCATAAAATAAGGGGAGATTGTATTTGTTTTTCCAACTATGTATGTCGGTTCTTGTTAGATAGCGTTCGTGTGCCCATCCGTTATCACCTCCATGTCCCATGTAAGTAAACATTAATGTTCCTTTATTAATGCGTTGATTCATAGCATCTGTAGCGCTTGGATAGCGTTGCCCTTGAGATGTGAAGATTTTTTTATAAGCATCTAAATATATTTTATCTATGTTGATTGTAGGAAAATTATTGAAAATAACACCGGCTATAGCATCGGCATTTCCCAAATGTCCTTGGTCGGCATCGTCGTCGGCAGAGAAGGTAACATAGTTTCTCCAATTTGAAAAATTAGCAATATTGTTTGCTGTCATCAATTCTTTGCTTCCATAATTAATTGATTTTTGTACAACAATCTGTGCTTGACTTTTTGTACTTACGGAAAATCGTCCTATTCCCATATCCATACTTCCGTTATTATTATTTCCTTCTCCGTCGTCTAATTTCACAAAAAAATCATCGGTAGAGAGGCAGTCGTTGGGAGCAAAAGGACAGCTTCCTTGATAATTGGGAATGAAGTTGCTATTGCTACCTAATATATTTCTGAAATCGTAGGAAGTTTTCCCAAATAATAATACATTTTTAGGGTAATTAGTTGGATTTCTATCGTATAGCATTTTTAAAAAATTACGAATAGCGGATATGTCTTGTGCTCCACTTGAAAACTCGTTGTAAATTTGTTGTGTTGTTACTGTTATACAGCTCATATTGTCATTCTTTTTTCTGAATGCAGCTAATTGATTGGCATACTCTAAAAAGTCGGGATGGGTAACAATAATAAAATCAGCAGTTGTGTATCCATGCAAGTTTTGATTGCTTATTTTGCCTATGGGAGTAACAGTATAATAGTTAGAACTTGTAAAAGCGATAAATTCACGCAAAGAGTCGGCAGTGAGTTTAAATTCTATGGTATTATTAGCTTCACGTCCAATTATTTTAGTAATGTTGTGAGGATTACTCACCTCCCAAATAGTTATTTTCCCCCCTTTTGTATCGAAATGATATTCTGCAACATTACCACTTCCAACAACTTCATTATTGCGAAATAAAATTTGATTGTTGGTAGCTTGAAGTTTGCATTTGCCATGTACTTCGATATAGTCTAAATAACCGACGGCATTATTGGTCGGTTTAGAGTAAGTTAAATCTATGTTCATTGTGTTGCCGCTCATTGCAAAAGAATAATTTCCCGTTTGCATTTTTCCATTGTCGCTAATTGAAGTAGAGGGAATTAGAAGGCTATAAGTGTGATTATTATTAATGGTAGCTGTAAAAGAAGAATTGATAGAAGGAGATTTTGCAGCCAAACTGAATCGTAATGTGAATTTTTCATTAGAAGCTAATTCGGGAACGCTAAAGGAATAAGAACGTTTTAGTATAGCATCAAAAACATCACTAAACCATACTCTACTCACTTCGTTTGGGTTAACAGCTTCTTTTTCAATAACATTATAGAAATAAAAAGAATTGACATCATGAGTTTTAGGTAAACTTGTTTCAGAGAGAGAAGCAACTCTTTTTTTGCTTCCTATGTTTGGGTCTACATTAATAAAATAATAGGCATAATTAGAATATATGTTAATAGTGTGATTATTAAAAGGATGACCCGATTGCCAACCAATTATGCCAATGCCGTAAAAAAGAATATAATCGTTGGATTCAAAAATTCCATTTCCATTGATATCAATTACTTGAATAGGGACTTCATTCAAGTCGTCGTATGTAAATGCACTTGTGTTTTCGGGGAGAAGATTGCCACCGTTGCCGAATAATGATAAATTATTCGTTTTTAATCCACTCATATTAACTCCCATGCTTTCTAAGTCGGCATAGGTAATCTTATGAACACCTGTTTTCTCTATTGCTATTTTGTAAAAATTACCGGAGGCTAAAATAGATTGTGTTGCATAAGTTTTTGCTTTTTGTTCTTTTACTGTTTTAGCGGCTTCAATTTCTATTGCTATATCATAATAAATAACTTTTTCGTAAGTGTTATTTATTTTTCTAAAAGGAGAAAACTCAATTTGTAGATAAGCTTGTTTTTTAGTGTAAACGATAGTGGTTTGAATTTCAACATTTTCTTTGACAACATCTTGATTAATAAAACCAATTTCTTTTTGCTCTAAGGGTTGAAAAACGATATTTTTAATAATTATCTTTGTGTTTACATTGCCATTAGCAATAGGAATTTGTTTGGTATAAGAAGGCATTAAAATACCATTGTCTAAGTGTAAATTGGCACCTTCAAAATATAAATATTTATACGTTTGATTATCCGTAATTTTTAAAGTATAAGGCGTTTGCCATTTTAAAGAGTCGGAATCATTAATAGTTTGGGCATTAATGATAGCTGTATAGCAAATGATAATCAGTAAAATGAAAATTTTTTTCAACATTATTTAATTTATTCTTTAATCACAACACTAACGAAATGTTAAAAAAAAATATTGTATTTCAATCAATTTTTATCACTATTGATTGCCTCAACTTAAAATCAGTCAATTTGTTTTATTGAAATCTATAGGATATGTTTTTTTTAATCTAATCCAAAAAATAATATCTGTATGTAGTCTAAATATCAATAATCACTTATTCGAAGTAATTATTATTTATACATTTATATATTATTATCTATTGAAACAAATAAAAGTATACTTTTGCAAAAAAAAAAATGATATAAAATGAGACAATTAGTTTTTGTTTTTGTGATGTCGCTAATTATCCTTTTTACTGGGGAGTCCATAAACCAAGGAAGGGGAAAAGTTAAAGAGTTGCAAATTGAAAAAGAAGATACATTTCGACTGTCGCTATTGTTTATTGGAGATATTATGCAACACGAACCGCAGATAAATTCGGCATGGGATGAGGAAACGGGGACATATTCATACGACCATTGTTTTCAATATGTTAAGGATATTTATGAAATTACAGATGTTACAATTGCAAATTTGGAATTTACTTTTGGCGGAAAGCCCTACAAAGGATATCCGCAATTTAGCGCTCCCGATAAAATGGGAGTTGCAATTAAAAACGCAGGAATTGATGTGCTTGTAACAGCCAACAATCACACATGCGACAGAGGAAAAAGCGGCATTATTCGCACTATTAATGTAATTGACAGTTTGGAAATTCTTCGCACAGGCTCATTTTTAGACTCTGCCGACCGTGAAAAACATAATCCGCTAATTATTGATAAAAATGGTATGCGTGTTGCTTTGCTCAATTACACATACGGAACAAACGGTTTGCCTATTCCAAGTCCAACCATTGTCAATCTTATTGATACGAACATCATCCTCAGCGACATTATAAAGGCAAAAAGCTATCATCCTGATGAAATAATTATAGTCTATCATTGGGGTAATGAATATGAGAGAATGCACAATGCAAAACAAACGGAAATTGCAGAGTTTAGCTTTAGGCATGGTGTCGGAATATTAATTGGGTCTCATCCTCATGTAATTCAGCCAATACATAAATATGAATACCCCAAATTATCAGGAATGGAAGTAGCCGTTGTTTATTCTCTTGGCAATTATATATCTAATCAACGTCAACAATATCGTGATGGGGGAATAATGGTTTATTTGAATCTCATAAAGATTGGAAATCTTGTTAAAATAGAAAAAATGGGCTATATTCTCACTTGGGTGTGGACTCCCATAATTGATGGTAAAAAGCGGTATTATATAGTCCCCGTTTCAAAATATGAACAAGAAGCTAACTTTTTTGATGCTCCTTCTTACGAGAAGTTTAAGGTTTTTAGAGATGATACTAGAAAGCATTTACAAAAAAACAATATAAATGTAGATGAAATCTTGTGGGATGAAAAGTTGCGACAATGGGTTTTTTAAATTAATTGTTTTATCGCCTATACAACTATATAGGATATGCTGTTTATTTATAAAAAGGCAATCCGTTTTTTCTTTCGTTTTATGGCAAAAATGGAAGTTGTAAAAAAATCAATTTTTTGTTTTTTTTACACTGTTTTTATAGATTTGTAGTAAATTTTTATATTTATTTAAATTTTAATGAAACAATCTGTCATTATCAGCGTTATTAAAAGAAAAAAACATTATAAAAAATAAATA
>JAAYQB010000059.1 GCA_012519525.1 Bacteroidales bacterium
ATGCTGAAAATAAATGCTATTAACGCAATAGATAATATTATCTTTTTCATTTTTTTTTATTTTATGTTAATAATTAAAATTGTATTATAATCAATATTCATACCATAGTATCAATTTTGCAAAAGTATATAAATTTATTATATATAATGTGCTTCTATGTTCATATTTTTCAATATTTTTTTAAAATAGGTAAAAAGTAGGGGTAAAAATAGTATTTTTGCAGAATATATTTAAATTTATAATTGAGTAAATAATAATTATTTTGAAATCGAAGATTCGGAAAAAATCGGCAGGCGAAACTCCTTTAATGAGGCAGTATAATTCTTTTAAAGCAAAATATCCTGATGCTTTATTGCTTTTTCGTGTGGGCGATTTTTATGAAACATTTGGAGAAGATGCTATTCGTGCTTCAAAAATATTAGATATAGTGTTAACACGTAGAGCCAATGGGGCAGCGGCATTTGTTGAATTGGCAGGATTTCCTCATCATGCTTTGGATACTTATCTCCCTAAATTAGTACGTGCCGGATTGCGAGTTGCTATTTGTGAGCAGTTAGAAGACCCGAAATTAGCTAAAACAATAGTGAAAAGAGGTGTTACTGAGTTGGTTACTCCGGGTGTTTCGTACAATGATAAAATATTGGAAACAAGACAAAATAATTTTTTAGCAAGTGTTTATATAGCAGAAAAACAATTAGGAATTGCATTTTTAGATATATCAACGGGAGAGTTTTATATAGCACAAGGAAATGTAGATTATATCGATAAATTACTACAAAGTTTTAAACCCAATGAAGTAGTAGTAGAAAAAACAAAAATTCAAACGTTTAAACAATATTTTGGAGATAAATTTTTATGTACAACATTTGAAGACTGGGTGTTTACCGTCGATTTCACTCATGACTTATTGTTAAGACATTTTCAAATACAATCGTTTAAAGGATTTGGAGTAGAAAATGTAACACAAGGACTGATTGCAGCAGGAGCTGCCATGCATTATTTGTTTGAGACACAGCATACGAATGTAGGTCATATTACAAAGATTACACGTATAGAAGAAGAACATTATGTATGGTTAGACCAATTTACGATGCGTAATTTAGAATTACTATATTCTTCTAATGAAAATGCGGTAACGCTATTAGATATTTTAGACCAAACTTTATCGCCAATGGGAGCTCGAATGTTGAAAAAATGGATTATGCTTCCTTTAAAAGATAAAATATTAATAGAAGAAAGGCATGAAATGGTCGAATTATTTATTAATAATTCCGAATTTGCAACATCTCTTGCTGCTTCTATAAAACAAATAGGAGATTTAGAACGATTAATATCTAAGGTAGCGGTTTCGAGAATTACTCCAAGAGAAGTAGTTCAAATACAAAGAGCTTTATATGCAGTAGAAAACATTAAAAAACAATGCGAATCTTTAGAAAATAAACATATATGTAAAGTAGGCGAACAAATTAATCCATGCCTTAGCATAAGAAATCGTATTGAACAAACGCTTAATAATGATGCCCCTGCACTGATAAATAAAGGAGGAATTATTAAAGATGGTTTTAACGAAGAGTTAGATGAATTACGCTCTATAGCATATTCAGGAAAAGATTATTTGTTGAATATTCAAAAAAATGAAACAAAGAGAACAGGCATCGCTTCATTAAAAATAGGTTTTAATAATGTATTTGGATATTATCTTGAAGTTACTAATACTCATAAAGATAAAGTTCCACCTGAATGGATACGAAAGCAAACGTTAACTAATGCGGAAAGATATATAACGGAAGAATTAAAAGAGTATGAGACTAAAATACTCGGAGCTGAAGATAAGATATTATCCTTAGAACAAAAGTTGTTCAACGATTTGATTTTAAGTATGATGGATTATGTTCAACCCATTCAAATGAATGCACAACTAATAGCACGTTTAGATGTATTACATGCTTTTGCAATCGTAGCACAGCAAAATGATTACGTAAAACCTGTTATTAATGAATCTTTTAGAATTGACATAAAAAATGGACGACATCCCGTTATAGAAACGCAATTGCCTGTAGGAGAAAAATATATAGCCAACGACATGTACTTGGATAATGAAAAACAACAAATCATTATTATTACGGGACCTAATATGTCGGGGAAATCGGCTTTGTTACGTCAAACAGCCCTCATCGTATTAATGGCACAAATTGGTTCTTTTGTTCCCGCTGAAGAAGCGACGATTGGGTTGGTAGATAAAATTTTTACTCGTGTTGGAGCTTCCGACAATATATCTTCGGGCGAATCGACATTTATGGTTGAGATGAATGAAACAGCCAGTATTTTGAATAATATTTCAAATAGAAGTTTAATACTGTTAGATGAAATAGGAAGAGGTACAAGTACTTACGATGGAATTTCAATAGCTTGGGCAATTACTGAATTTTTGCACGAACATCCGTCAGCACGTGCAAAGGTATTGTTTGCAACACATTATCACGAACTCAATCAAATGGCAAATACATTTAAACGAATAAAAAATTTTCATGTAACAGTCAAAGAAATCAGTAATAAAGTCATATTTTTAAGAAAATTAGCACAAGGCGGAACTGAACATAGCTTTGGAATACATGTAGCACGTATGGCAGGAATGCCTCCGCAAGTGTTAAACAGGGCTAATGAAGTTTTATCAAAATTAGAATCTTCGGAGCATGAAAATTTGAACAGAAAACTATCGACTACTACTAAAAAAGAAGAATCGGTTCAGTTAAGTTTTATCTCGCTCGACGATCCTTTATTGGTTCAAATAAAAGAGGATATTTTAAATATAAATATAGAAACTTTAACTCCTATTGAGGCTTTAATGAAGCTAAATGAGATAAAAAATTTATTAAAATAGTCCAATATATTCCATTTTTTTTCATAAAAATAAGTGTTTATTTTGTAAAAATATGATATTTTTTATAAGTTTTTAATTGTAAATATTTTGGAATCAAATAATTAAAAAAAATGTAAAAAAATATTTTTTTAATGTGTTTTATAAAAAATAAAGTAATATCTTTGCAAATCAAAGTAAATATATTTTTTTAACAATTTAATTTTATACTAGTATGAAAAAATTAATGGCATTATTAGTTGTATCAGGAATGGTATTCTTTGCATGCAACAACCAACCTAAAGAAGAAGAAGCAGCAGTAGCTGAAGAAGCTGTTGTAGAAGAACAAGTTCAAGCTCCAGCAGAAGAAGCTCCAGTAGCAGAAGCTGTACCAGCAGAAGAAGCTCCAGCAGAAGCTCCAGTAGCAGAATAATAATTTTAGGTTATTAATGTAAAAAAAAGCTACCTCTTTTGGGTGGCTTTTTTTATTCTTAATTTATTGAAATATGGATGAAAAATTACTACAGTATGTATGGCAACATCAATTGTTTGATACGACAAACTGTTTGACTACTACAGGAAATAAAATAAAAATTATTTCTACAGGAGAAAAGAATACCAATAGTGGTCCTGATTTTTTTAACGCTAAAATCATAATAGATGAAACACTATGGGTGGGTTGTATCGAGATACATTTAAAGTCGTCGGATTGGGAACGCCACAATCATCAAAAAGATAAAGGATACAATAATGTAATATTGCATGTGGTGTTTGAACATGATAAAAATATTGTATTGCCAAATATGCAAAATCTTTTTACATTAGAACTTAAATCGTTGATTCCGACAAGAATTATTCAAACTTACTTTGCTTATTTACATTCAAAAGAATCGATTCCTTGCAAAAGCCAATTAATTAATGTAGATGCGTTTCGTTTATTTTCATGGTTGGATAGATTGATGATAGATAGATTAGAGGATAAAGTAAAGTCTGTGTCTGAAATTGTTCAGCACAATAATCAAAATCAAGGAGAAGCATTTTATGTGTTTTTAGCATATTATTTTGGATTTAATATCAATAATTTACCTTTTCAGCTTTTAGCAACTTCCATACCTTTAAATTTTTTGGCAAAGCAAAAAAATAATTTATTTCAATTAGAAGCGATGTTTTTTGGACAGGCAGGGATGTTAGAAGATGATTTTAGCGATGAGTATCCACAGCAACTGAAAAAAGAATATCAATTTTTAAAGCAAAAATTTAGTTTAGAGCGAGTTTGTACGAAAGAGATGTGGAAGTTTGCTAAAACTTATCCAAGTGGATTTCCCAGCATACGCATAGCACAACTTGCAAAATTAATACATCAATCAACATTTTTGTTGTCGAAATTATTAGAAGCGAAAAAAATAGAAGATATTCAAGGTTTATTTCAAGTCGAATTGGATGCTTATTGGGAAACGCACTACAGATTTGATGTGCAATCGGTGAAAAAATCAAAAAAATTAGGATACATGGCAATTAATTCCTTAATAATAAATGCTGTTTTACCATTTATGTATTATATTGGCAAACTAAAAGAATCGGAAGATTTGAAAGATAAAGCCCTTCAATTTTATGAAAAATTGCCGATTGAACAGAATAAAATAGTGAAAGAATTTGCAACAGCAAGGGAAGATTTTTCCAATGCACTTCATTCACAAGCTCTCATACAGTTGAAAAAGAAATATTGTGATTCAAAACAATGTTTAAAGTGTGCAATCGGTCTTTGTATTTTGAAATAATTAAGTGTATTTTAATTTTTTTTCAGAAAAAGAAATATCTTATCTAAAAAATCTCTATTTTTGCAGTTATTAAAATAATTTTGATGCAAAGAAAAAAAATAATATATAGTATTTGTTTTATAGGATTGATAATGATAGCGTTATCATGTAATAATAGGGGAAAGAAAGATGCTATATCTTCCGATTTAGTACATATTCCTGTGAGTGCGGAAGGAGAAAATTCAGATTTAGCGATGCCAAAATTTGAATTTGAACGTACCGATCATGATTTTGGAACCTTAATACAGGGCGAAAAAGTAAGTTTTACGTATAAATTTAAAAACAGTGGTACTTCCGATTTAATTATATCTACAGTTGTTCCCGGTTGCGGATGTACTGTAGCACAATTTACAAAAACTCCTATTAAAAAAGGAGAAGAAGGATTTATTACAATTAATTTAGATACGGAAAATAAAAAAGGACCCTTACGTAAAAAAGTAGCAGTACAAGCTAATACATATCCGGCAGAAACGAATTTGTGGTTTTCTGCTACCGTTGAATTACCATAACTTTAATTTAAATAATTTTTTATTATGAATTTATTAAACATCATTTTATTTGCACAACAAGCTGGAGCTGAGGGAAAAGGAAGCTCATGGCAGCCGTTAATTTTTTTAGTACTTATTATTTTAGTTTTTTATTTTTTTATGATTCGTCCTCAATCAAAGAAAAATAAAGAAATGCAAAAATTCAGAGAAAATCTTAAAAAAGGTGATAAGATAGTAACAATAGGAGGCATCCATGGAAAGATATTAAGTATAGAAGGTACCGCAGCTGTTATCGAAGTGGAAGGTGGTACAAAATTAAAAGTTGAGAAAAGTGCAATAGCACAAAGTGTTAATGAAGTAGGAACTAACACTACGAATTAAAAATTAGAAGAATGAGACAACAACAACCTCGCAAAAAAAAATATGCAGTATTATTGCTTTGCTTAATGCTGTCGTTTTTTGCTTGGTTTACATTAAAAATGTCGGAAAATTACACCGCAAAATATGAATTGGAAGTGGTTTTTACAGACATTCCACCGGATAAAACACTCGTAAATTATTCTGATTCGACTTTGTTGGTAACGTTTGAAGATAAAGGACTTTCACTCTTGTCAATTGAATTTTTTTCTAAAAAACTTAAAATCAATTACGATGAAATAACCTCTTCCTATCAAAAAAAACATAATAATATTTGTTTGCAAGAAAACCAAATTATAAGATACATTCAGAGTCAACGTCGATTTTCAAAGAGAATTAAAAGTATTCATCCGGAAAAAATATGTTTACGGTTGAAAGACAACGAAGAATAAAAGAAGACAAATATGTCTTATCCTTGGGGTTTTAATAGGAGGTTTTATGCTTTTGCCAATTACTCGAAACAGATATTCGGCGAGCGAATTCAAAAGCTTTCGATTAATGCGGGTTTCACATGCCCGAATAGAGATGGCAGCATTGCGTTAGGAGGTTGTACTTATTGTGATAACAATGCTTTTAATCCTTCTTACTGCGATACATCAAAAAGTATTGCACAGCAGATAGAAGAGGGAATTGACTTTCACCGGAACAGATACCGAAGAGCAAAAAAATACTTGGCTTATTTTCAGGCTTATTCTAATACGTATGCTTCGCTTGATGTTTTAAAAGAAAAGTACAACCAAGCATTGAAACATCCTGCTATAGAGGGAATTATTGTTGGAACTCGTCCGGATTGTATTGATGAAGAAAAGTTAACTTATTTTTCTGAAATAGCGAAAAGAAAATATGTTGTAATAGAATACGGTGTTGAAAGTTGTAATAATACAACCTTAGCAGCTATTAATCGCGGGCATGATTTTGAAACATCGGTTCGTGCTCTTGAATTGACACATGAAAAAGGTATCAAATCAGGAGTGCATATAATATTCGGTTTACCCAACGAAAATAAAAAAGAATGGATGCAATGGGCTGCTATACTTTCAAAACTTCCTATACATTCTATCAAATTTCATCAATTACAGATATTAAAAAATACCCCTTTGGCTTCTTTGTATGAATTACAACCCGAACTCTTTTATCAGTTTGATTTTAACGAATATGTAGATTTTATTATTGATTTTTTAGAAAAATTAAATCCTAATTTTATAGTAGAACGCTTTGTAGGTGAAGTCCCCCCTGCTTATTTATTAAAGAAACCATGGAATAATTTAAGGAATGATCAAGTGATACAAATCATTGAGAATAAGATGGAAGAAAGAAATACATGGCAAGGAAAATACTATAAAAATTAGTCTTTTGTTGTTATTTCTAAAAAAAAATATATACTTTTGCAATTGTTGTTATAATAATTTAATATTACTTGTATGAAAGTAGAAATTATATGTCTTATTTATTTGTTATCACCTCTTCTTATTATTTTTCTGTTTAATCGTTATAAACTTGTAAGGCAGATAGGTACAGTATTAATAGCTTATGCTATTGGTGTAATTATGGCTCTATTTGGGGTAATACCAACAGGAGATGCGGCTAATGCGGAAACCATGACAAGCATACAAAAATGGATACAAAATATC
>JAAYQB010000060.1 GCA_012519525.1 Bacteroidales bacterium
CAAAGAACGCAAAGAAACTCTGCGACCTTTGGGAACTCTGCGGTAAAAAAATAAAAGAGAGGTAAATATTTATTTTTTATTGATTGAAACAAATAAAAGTATACTTTTGCAACGTTAAAAAAAAAAAAACTGTCCTAATATAGGGGGACACTTTAAATCTCGTAAAAATCGGAAATAATGAAAAGGATATTATTATTTATATCATTTATATCATTGTCTTTAGATATTTTTGGTCAGAGCAAATTTGATTCTTTGGTAAAAGATACTATAATACTTGAAAATAGAGAAATGATAATCGAAATTCCATATATTTCAACTGTTTACAAAGAAAAGGACTCATATGAAGAGGGGTGGTTTATTTATTATCCATTTATTGATACTTCTTTGTTATTTATTCATTATGGTGCATTAGTTAAAAGACCTTTCTATAGAGAATTTCAATTTTATGAATTAAAAGAAAAGATTGAAAGAGACAGTATCATTTCATATCAAGGATTTTGTAATAATAATTACTTTAGGGAGGATTATTATAAGCAATATGGAATAAGTATAGTCTGTAAGAATATTCCGGAAAATTATATTTCCCTTTTTAATTTTATCATGGATAATTTTCAAGTATATATCAAGAAATAGGGTACTGTAGGTAGTGTACCATCTTATGCTTTTTAATTTTCTTAAATTTATTATAAAAAAGAGAAAGAAAATAAATAAAAGTATACCTTTGCAAAAAAATGATGAACGTATGAAATTGTTCTAATTAAACCACCTTATTATGATAGGCAAAAAAATAATATTCGGTTTATGTTTATTTTGCATGTTTTTATGTTTTTCCCATTGCAATATAAACAAAGATGATGCATCTGATTCTAATCCTTATATGGAAACTATCATAATTAGCTATAAGATTCCCAAAGAAGATATGATATGGGTTAATTTAAAACAATATGAAGTAAAAAAAGAGTTTTATCCTATTCTTGATTCTATAATAAATCTTTTTACAGAATGTTATGGAGATGTAAAAAACAGATATGGTTTTTGGTTTAGAAGTTATGAAAAAGATGAAAATGTGGAAATAAGTATTTACGCTATTGAAAAGCAACGATTCAAATATTCTCTTTGTACAGCTTTATTTTATTACAAGCAATATCAATTTGGGTATAGCGGTATTTTTCTCGATTCTTATTTTGAAGATACAGGCAAAATCATTCAATATCATACAATAAAACGAGAAGCAATTATTTATCATCCTAAAAATGACACTTCTTCTTCTTATTGGTATTTCATTTATTATGGAAACAACATTATAAAACCTAGTTCTTTTTTCCATCGTGAAGAATTTTGGTATGATGATACTATCCGGTAGTGTCCCATGCTTTAAAAACAAAACATCAAAAAATGATAAAAATAACTTTAACAAAATGAAAATAAGAATTTTAATTATAACAATAGGTCTTTTTTCCATTATTTCTTGTAATAATCATTGTGTAATAGATAAGGATTTTAAGGACGTTTATTTTAGAATGTTAGATACTATTACGTCTTATGGCAAGCAATTTGATACAGATGGATGGGTTTTATTTGAGGATGAAAAATGTAGGAATTTTTCAGAATGTACAGATTACCTTACATATTTAACTAATCATGAATTTCGTTTTTTCATCCTCGAAAGTCAGGCAATATACGAAAAACAATCAGATTTAAAAGCCAATATTAAAGAATTAAAAAAGTGGTATAATACAAATAAATGTGGAATGACAATAGAAAAAGCGGATAGTTTAGTAAAAGCAGAAAATGAAAGATTATCAATAAAAATTCCACCGCCTAAAATGCCTTTGCAACCAAGACCTAAAGTCAAAAAAACCGTAAAACAATGAGACTTCACCTATTAATTTTTTTTATAACAGCTTTCTTTATGCTGAATAGTGAAACAGTTGATTTAAAAGGAGATTTTCTTTTAGGATTTGATGAATATGTATTACTTTCTCATTCTGAAGACTATACAGGTGATTTTCCTTCCTATGACATACTTATTGTCAATACTAATAAAAACGAAATTGATACATTTCTTGCAAATGTCTTTTATTATGATTTTGAAAAAGTAAATAACGCTCTGTTTTTTTACACAGACGGATATTCAATTTGGTCATTTAATACTCAAACAATGACAAAAACTTTGTTGTATTCAAATAAAAATCAGGATGATTATATTTGCGATATTACATTGATAAATAATGAAATATATTTTTTTCAAACATCTTTTAGTATAGAAGGAAATAAAATGTTGCTTTATCATCTGAATGCTAAAGCAAATCAACTAATATCAACTTTTGAATTTAGTGAATATGAAGCTCCGGCTTTAGTCTCTTATACAATAAATAATAATGCTTTTTTTACTGTTGGTCAGAGTTTGTATCGGTTTAATATTCCAAACGATATTATAATGATTGAGGATAAAGTATATGAATTGTATATAAACGGCAATAATATTCTTTATGGATTTTATACTCAGCAAAATGAATATCAATATAAAAATTTGAATGTCAAAACAAAAGAAGTTGAAAAGTTTGAATTTCCACCATCCTTTAAAAAGTATAATTGGCGAGATTCAAAATTACGATGTTTGAACAAGCGTGTCTATTTTTTTGACAATGGTAGAATAAGCAGTTTAAACGAAAGTAATCAATGGGAAGAAATATCATCTATCCCACTGTTTGAGAACGATTGTTATAAATTGTGGTTAAATCATTTGGGAGAAATTAAACTAATTAGTCGCTCAAGATAATACACCATCTTATATTTTAAAACTAAAACCACTTAATATCTAAACACATAAACTTATTTTTATTTTGAAAATAACAATTATACACTTTTTGAGATACTACCGATTTAACCGCAAAGAACGCAAAGAAACTCTGCGACCTTTGGGAATCCTTTGGAAACTCTGCGGTAAAAAAATAAAAGAGAGGTAAATATTTATTTTTTATTGATTGAAACAAATAAAAGTATACTTTTGCAAAACGAAATAATTAAAAAAATGCACTTAACCTATAAAAAATGAAATGAAAAAAATAATATTATTTGTCGTTATTTCAATTATGATATTAAATATCAATGCTCAAGATACTATTAACCTCAACGGTTATTTTTTTAATTATAAATATATTGAATTTTGTGGTGAAGATTGTTATGATATATTCGAATGTTTATTTTATATGAGTGATAGTTTGGAAGTAGCCAAAAGGATGTTTAAAACTTTTATTTGTGAATCTTCTCAATTAAAATTATTTATTGATACTTGTAAATTTGTTTTTTATAATTCCCATGGAATACAAATTTTCAACAAGGAATATTATAGGTCTAATAATGTGATACCGACAGTGTTAATATATAATGCAATAAAATATTCTGATTGTATTTATTCTTATTCTCATACAACAAAAATTCAAAAATTAGTAGAAAAGGAAATTAAAGTTACATATAGTGTGCATAAATTTAATTTAGATTTAGTGAGCTATGAATTAAAAAATCAAGGTTATCTTTATTTAATAGACGATTGTTTGATTTTAGGGAGGGATAATAGAAGTTTAAAAGGGTTTTTACCCATAAGGTATAATGAAAGGTAATGAAATCCGTGAGTAAAAAACATATAAACAACATCCCCTGCCCTGGTAGCGTCCCACCTTATTCTTTTTAACCGCAAAGAACGCAAAGAGTTTACGCAAAGAACGCAAAGAAACTCTGCGACCTTGGCGCATTCTTTGGGAACTCTGCGGTAAAAAAAACAAAAGAGAGGTAAATATTTATTTTTTATTGATTGAA
>JAAYQB010000061.1 GCA_012519525.1 Bacteroidales bacterium
TAATAATTGTCTTATAAATATTGTTTTATTGCTTCTATAATATGATTTGTAGATATACCGCATTCATTATGAAGTTCTTCCATTGTCCCTTGTTGAATAAATCTATCCGGTACTCCTAATGTTTTTAAAGTACAGCTATAAGAATGTTGTGCGATAAATTCTGCAATAGCACTGCCAAGTCCTCCGACAATGGTTCCGTTTTCGATAGTAATTATGTGCTGATATTGTTTACAGATAGAATGTAATAATTCTTCATCTAAAGGTTTTAGAAACCTCATATTGTAAGCTGCTATTTTTTTGTTTTCTTGCTTTTCTATTATTTGAATTGCACTCATGACATTGTTCCCAATATGACCAATGGAAAGGACAGCTATTTTTTCTCCTTCTGCTAATTGTTCGGCTTTTCCGATAGGAATTTGTTCAAATGCTTTATTTTTCCAATTATTTTTTACTCCTTCTCCTCTTGGATAGCGGATAGCAAAGGGTTTAGTAGTGTGTACGGCTGTGTACATCATATTTCTTAACTCTATTTCGTTGAGAGGTGCTGCAATAATAATATTGGGAATACAGCGTAAATAAGCCAAATCATATAATCCATGATGAGTAGGACCGTCTTCGCCTACGATGCCGGCTCTGTCAATGCAAAAAATAACGTGTAAATCTTGCAATGCTACATCATGAATAATCTGGTCATAAGCTCGTTGTAAGAAAGTAGAATAAATATTACAAAAAGGAATATAGCCATTTGCTGCCATGCCTGCTGAAAAAGTAACAGCATGTTGTTCTGCTATACCGACATCGAATGTTCTATTAGGAAATTCTTTCATCATAATATCAATAGAACAACCGCTTGCCATAGCCGGTGTAATGCCAACGATTTTTTCATTTTGTCGTGCTAATTCTAAAATGGTTTCACCGAAAACAATTTGATATTTTTCTACTTCATCAGGACAGCTTGGAAGATGAATAATTTCGCCCGTATCTTTGTTGAATATTCCCGGGGCATGATACAATGTTTGGTCATTTTCTGCCGGTTTTAATCCTTTCCCTTTTACTGTTCTGCAGTGAAGAAGTTTTGCCCCTTTTATTTTCTTGATATCTTCTAATAAGTCAATCAATGAAATGACGTTATGTCCGTCTACAGGTCCAAAATAACGAAAACCCAATGATTCAAAAAGATTGCTTCCTTTAAAAATACTTCCTTTTATAGCATTTTGTAGTTGTTGGAATTTTCTTCGTATGCGTTGTCTACGTGATAAGGAATCCCATATTCTATTTTTCATCTGATTATACGTATGGGAAGCGCTTAAACGTATTAAATACCTGCTGAGAGCTCCTACATTTTCTTCTATAGCCATTCCATTGTCGTTGAGAATGACTAACATATTGGTGTTGGTAATTCCTGCATGATTTAATCCTTCGAAAGCTATTCCGCCTGTTAAAGCTCCATCGCCTATGACCGCTACATGATTCCGTTTTTTATTTCCATCTAATTGTGCCGACATTGCCATTCCTAATATAGACGAAATGGAAGTAGAAGCATGTCCTACGCCAAAAGCGTCGTACTCGCTTTCGCTCATCTTTGGAAATCCGCTAATTCCATTGTATTTTCTGTTGAGTACAAAAGCATCTCTACGTCCTGTTAATATTTTATGTGCATAGGCTTGGTGTCCTACGTCCCATACTAATTTGTCTTCAGGTGTGTCGAAAACATAATGTATTGCTACTGCTAATTCAATAGCACCTAAACTTGCTCCTAAATGTCCCGGGTTAGTTGATGTAACTTCGACAATATATCGCCTTAGTTCTTCACATAGAGGGATTAAATCTTCTTTTTTTAGTTTTTTTAAATCCGAAGGACTATCTATTTGTGAAAGCAATATATATTCTTTTGAAATCATTAACAATTATTTTTTACTTTCGATTACTTCTTTAACTTTGTTGGCTAATTTTTCTCCTCTTAAATTTTTTGCTATAATTCTGCCCTCTTCATCTATTAATATAGTAGAGGGAATGCTGCGTATACCATAATCTAAACCTGCTTGGCACTGCCATCGTTTGAGGTCGCTAACATGAATCCATGATAAACTGTCCGATATAATAGCTCCTATCCAGTTCGCTTTGCTTTGATCTAATGATACTCCATATATTTCAAATCCTTTATCATGGTAGGTTTGGTATAAATTTACCATATTCGGACTTTCTTTTCTGCAAGGACCGCACCAAGATGCCCAAAAATCAATTAATACTATTTTACCTCTTAATGAAGAGAGTTTGATAATATTTCCATTTGTATCAGGTAATTCAATTTCCGGAGCAATTGCACCTACGGCTGTTTTTTTATGAGAAGCCATTTCTTCGTATTTAGCTTTTATAAAAAAATGCTGAGGATATTTTTTTATTAAGTCGCTTAAAACAGTGTCGTGTACATCGAAAAATTTTTCTTGAGGTAAATTTTCGATTAAAAATGCGGACGAAAAATTATTCGTATTTTTTAAACATAAATTTCTCAAGTAATTTCCCCATTCAGCATCTAACATTTGCAATTGCAGTTGAACTTGAGGATCCGGATTAGCTTTATAGACGGTTAATAGACTATCTTTTTTAGCACTTGCGCTTGCCATTTTTATGTAAAATTGTTTTAATAGTTCATTTTCTTTTGACCCTTTTGTTTCGGTAATAATACCTTGTTTTGTATCAAAAACAATTTCGATAGGAGTGTTGGGACTCATTACAATGAAAGTGGGTCGTGCATTTGAAATTTTTACGGTATAAAAATTAATTTCATCAGGATTATAAGTCAATTCGAAAAGTCCTTTTTTATCAACAGTTGTTCTTTCCAAAGGCTCTTTTATTCTTCCTAATGCATCGTATAACTCTATAGTGTCAGAAGGATTGTATTGTGTTACAATTCCTTTTAAAATTACTTTCTTTTTCTGTGCTTGAGTTTCGTTTAAAGCAAATACCCCAACAATGGCAAAGATAGTTATGCTTAATAATATTTTATTGTACTTCATCTTTTTTAGTTATTTTATAATTTTTCGAGAACTATTTTTAAAATTTCTTCTTCTTTTTTGATGGTTTCTTTGATAATGGCATCTGCTTTTTTAATAATTTCATCAACAAAAGCTTTATCGTCTAAGGAAGACGCATTGATTTTTACATTTAAATAAGAACCCATTACTGCAGCACGAATACATAAAGCTCCCACTCCTGCATCTGATACGGAAGTAGGATTGCCTATTTGAGCCATTGCTTCGCATAATTCAAATACTTCAAAAGCTTTTCCCATTGTTTTAAATGGAATTTCTATAGCATATTTTGTTGCGTCTTGTATGGCTTTTTTACGTATGGCTTTTTCTTCTTCTGTTGTTTTTGGCAATCCAAAAGCGTCGATTATTCTATTAAAAGAACGTGTGTCTTCGTCTACTAAAAACAATAAATCTTTTTTCAATTGTTCTCCTTTTACCGCCCAGTCTGAAAATGTTTCCCATTGTTCATCCCATCCGGGTTTATGTGCCGATAGGTTAGCGACCATCATACCTAATGAAGCTCCCAATGCTCCAATATAGGCGGAAATTGACCCTCCGCCGGGTGCAGGTGATTCTTTGGATGTTTCGTTGGCAAATTCAACGCAAGATAAATCAACTAATTTTTCTTCTTTTTGTTCTTCTTCCAATAAATATTCAATGATTTTTTCTTTATAATTAAAAGGTTTTAAATCATCTAATCCCATTGATTTAATAGCTATTTTTATAATTTCTTCATCCGGAATTCCTAATGAGCGTTTTTGTTTTTCCAAATAATATTTTCCGGCATTAATTAGTACTTTTTTAGGAACTAAACCGACAATTTCGCATCCGGTAACACGTATTCCTCTGTTGTGTGCACAACGGCAGACTTCGTCAAAAGCGATATGCAGAGGTGTAATGGATAAATTATTTAAATTCATTGACACTTGAGCTATGCCGTATTCTTTTATATACCATCCTATTGCTTTGGTGGCTTTTAACGTTCCCGGAATCATAATGGGATTTCCATCGGCATCTTTTTTAATTTTTCCTACAATACTGTTTCCTTCTCTTGAAGGTCTTCCTTTTTCTCTAACATCAAATGCAATAGCATTGGCACGACGTGTAGAAGTTGTATTTAAATTATAGTTGACTGCCACTAAAAAGTCTCTTGCTCCAATGGCTGTAGCTCCTGATTTTGCAACGCTTTCGTTAAACACTGTAGGTCCAAAATTGGGCTGTGATTCTTTATTGCTTAATCTGTCTTTTAACTCTTCGTATTCTCCTTTACGACAGTTGGCTAAACTACGATATTCTTCTTTATAAGCTGCTTGTTCATAGCAATATACCGGAATATTTAATTCTTTTCCAACTCGTTCCGATAGTTTTCGGGCATATACGACAGTTTCTTCCATCGTTATATTTGATACGGGAACCAAAGGACATACATCAGTAGCACCGAAACGCGGATGATCGCCTTTATGTACACGCATATCTATTAATTCTTGAGCTTTTTTTATACATTGAAAAGCTGCTTCGCAAACTTCATCAGGAGTTCCGACAAAAGTTACAACTGTACGATTAGTTGTAAATCCGGGATCTACATCTAACAATTTTACCCCTTTAATCTTCTCTATTTCAGCAGTTATTTGCTGAATAATTTCCATGTTACGACCTTCACTAAAATTAGGAACGCATTCAATAATTTTCTTCATTTTGTTCTATAATATTTATTAAGTGTTATTTAAAATAAAAAACTTCCAATTAAAAAGATAGCTACAAAAATATAATAAATTTCAATGCCTATATCGATTAATATTATAATGATTAATTAAGTTGTTTAAAATCATTTTATTGTATAAAATAAAATATTTTTTAATTAAAAGTTATCAACAATCTTTGATTAGAAGGATTAAAAATTGTATTTTTGAAAACAAAAATTGTAATATACTTTATTCTTTAAATCAAATCAATATGCTAAAATTTACGCATTTGCATGTTCACTCTTCTTATTCTATTTTAGATGGAATGTCCCCAATATCAGACCTTGTAGACAAATGTATTGCTTCCGGAATGTCTTCGGTAGCTTTGACCGATCATGGGAATATGTTTGGAGTAAAAGATTTTTTTGATTATGTAAGTAGAACAAATAAGAAGACAAAAGAAGAAATTGCTGAAATAGAAGATAAAATAAAATCACTGACGGATACGGTAGGGCAAGAAAATGAAATTACCGAACTTAAAGCATTGATTGAAAAAAAAGAACAACAAAAATTTAAACCTATTATAGGATGTGAAGTTTATGTTGCTCGTGAGACGAAATCGAATCCGAAAGGAAGTCGTTTTGTGAAAGAAATGCGTGAAAATTATAGCGGACACCATCTTGTGTTATTGGCTAAAAATAAAATAGGCTATACGAATCTATGCAAATTAGTGTCTTTGGGATGGATAGAAGGAGAATATTATCATCCGCGTATTGATAAAGAAATATTAAAAAAATATAAAGAAGGATTAATTGTTACTTCGGCATGTTTGGCTGGCGAAATTCATAGAAAAATTGAAGCCAACAATTACGAAGAAGCAAAAAAATCGGTCGAATGGTTTAAAGAAGTTTTCGGTGATGATTATTATTTGGAATTACAAAGACATAAAACGGATAAAAAAAATGCAGATACAAATGTTTATCAACAACAAGAACATCAAAATAAAATTTTAATTCAATTAGCGAGAGAAACTCAAACTAAATTAGTTGCAACTAATGATGTTCACTTTGTTGAAGAAGAGCATGCGGAAGCTCACGAGCATTTAATCTGTTTGAATACAGGGAGAAAAATTGATGACACAGATCGTCTTCGTTATACAAAACAAGAATGGTTGAAAACACCGGAAGAAATGTATGAAATCTTTTCCGATATTCCGGAAGCATTAGAAAACACTCAAGAAATAGCTGACAAAGTTGAATTTTATAGCATTAATCATGAGGTGGTAATGCCCGAATTTGATATACCGAAAGAATTTGGGACCGTAGATTCATATCGCCAAAAATATAGCGAAGAAGATATTATTAATGCATTCTCATCCAATGAACCGGGTAGAATACGAATAGAAAAATTAGGAGGATTCGATAAGGCATATCGTATTAAATTGGAAGCTGACTATTTAAGAGAATTGACGATGAAGGGAGCAGAAATGAGGTATGGAACCCCTTTATCGGAAGAAGTTATCGAACGAATAAATTACGAATTGGATGTTATTCGCAATATGGGTTATCCCGGCTATTTTTTAATAGTACAGGATTTGATTCGGGCTGCTATTAATATGAATGTATCGGTAGGACCGGGAAGAGGATCGGCAGCAGGTTCGGTTGTGTCTTATTGTTTGCAAATTACAAATATAGACCCTATTCATTATAATTTACTTTTTGAACGATTTTTAAATCCCGATCGTATATCCCTTCCTGATATTGATATTGATTTTGACGACGAAGGAAGAAAAAAAGTATTAGAGTGGGTAATAAATAAGTATGGGCAAGAAAGAGTTGCTTATATTATTACTTATGGGACAATGGCTGCTAAATCAAGTATAAGAGATGTTGCTCGTGTTAGAAATATTCCTCTTGAGGTTGCAAATAAATTAGCAAAATACATCCCTGATAGTTTTCCAGCAGATAAACAAACAGGAAAAGCACCTAAAGTTACTCTTAAAAATTGCATAGAATTGGTTCCTGAATTAAAAGAAATTATGAATTCTAATGATAAAGAATTGATAAATACTTTAAAATATGCAATGGAACTCGAAGGAACTGTTAGGCAGACCGGAGTGCACGCATGCGGTATCATTGTAGGAGCCGACACATTGACGAATTACATTCCTTTATGTACTCAGAAAGATAAAGATTCTAATCAAAAATTACTTGTTACTCAATATGAAGGAGCGTCGATGGAAGATGTTGGCTTGGTAAAAGTAGATTTTTTAGGATTAAAAACCTTATCTATTATTGATGAAACTCTTCGGAATATTCAACAATCGAAAAAAATCAATCTCAATATTGAAGATATTTCTCTTGAAGATAAAGATACGTATCAATTATTTAGTGAAGGGAATACCATTGGAATTTTTCAATTTGAATCTATTAATATGCGAAAATTTTTACGCAAATTAAAACCTTCTAAATTCGGAGATTTAATAGCAATGAATGCTCTTTATCGTCCGGGACCTATGGATTATATAGATTTATTTATTGACCGCAAACAGGGAAAAGAAAAAATAGAATATATTATTCCCGAAATGGAAAATCGTCTAAAAGAGACGTATGGAGTTACTGTTTATCAGGAGCAAGTGATGCTTTTAAGTAGAGATATTGCAGATTTTACCCGTGGAGAATCGGACGAATTGCGTAAAGCAATGGGAAAGAAAAAGAAAGATGTCATGGATAAAATGAAAGATAAATTTATGACAAGAGGACAAGCTAAAGGACATGATATAAAAATATTGGAAAAAATCTGGAATGATTGGGAGGCTTTTGCCCAATATGCATTTAACAAATCGCATTCTACTTGTTATGCATTTATAGCTTTTCAAACAGCCTATTTAAAAGCACATTATCCTGCTGAATTTATGGCAGCGAACTTAACTCATAATATCAGCAATATTTCTGAAATTTCTAAATTAATAGATGAATGTCAACGATTGGGAAGTAAAGTTCTTGGTCCTAATATCAATGAATCGGGTTTACATTTCAATGTGAATGCTAAAGGCGAAATTCCGTTCGGATTAGCAGCATTGAAAGGAGTTGGAGAAGTGGCTGCTGCCGCAATTATTGATGAACGAAATAAAAACGGAGAATTTACTTCTGTTTTAGATTTCTTTAAAAGAATTAATCTGCGGTCTTGCAACAAGCGATGTATTGAATCTTTAGCAAAAGCTGGAGCATTTGATTCATTTGGAGATATTCATAGAGCACAATTTTTTGCAGAATCGGAAAATACTTCATTTATCGAAAAACTTATTCGTTATGGTTCTAATTATCAATCAAAATTAAATTCGACTCAAATATCATTGTTTGACGATGAGACTTTGTCAAGTGATGATAACGATATTTTAGAATTTCCGACTTGTGAACCATGGTCGGATTTTGAACAGCTTCATTACGAGAAAGATGTGTGTGGATTTTATATATCAGGACATCCTTTAGATAAATACAAATTAGAAATAGATAGTTTTTGTAATTATGATATAACTACATTACAACAAGAAGGGACATTAAAAAAATTAGGGAAACAAAGTCAAAGTTTTACTATTGCCGGTATCATTACAGGCACTTTTGTCGGTGATACGTATAAAGGAGAAAAATTCGGACGTATTACCATTGAAGATTATGAAAATAAATTAACTCTTTCATTGTTTGGAGAGAATTACTTAAAATTACAACATTTCTTTCAGCAAAACATATTTGTATTTTTGGAGCTTAAAAGTGAATTACGCAAAGGAAGAAAAGGGGAATTTGATGAAGATTTTGAACTTAGAGTAATAAATATCCATCCTTTGGCTAATATTTTAGATACTTATACTAAAACCATCAACCTTTTAATTAATTTAGAAGATATTGACAATAATATGATTGATGCTCTTTATCATTGTATTAATAAAAGCAAAGGAAATGTTCCCGTTCATTTTAAAGTATTTGATTTAAAAAACAACTTAGACGTGCAATTAGTAGGTACACATAAAGTTAATCCTATCGATTTTTCTATTAATGTAAAAAATATTCCAAAAGTTGGCGTAAAACTTACAAGGTAGGAATTAGGATTAAAAATGATTAATTACAACGAGACTTATCTTGTATATAAGTCCATATATTTATTTCACCTAAAGTATCATTAAAAAAACGATATTCTAAATAACTATATGTTTCGTCGCTACATATAGTTAGTTTGCAATGATATTTTCTTTGCCATTTTCGTTTCCAATTAAAAAAACCTTTTGTTAAATAAGCATGAATAAAAGGATGGGTGATAAGAGTTAGTTTTTTTTCTTGTTGTTTTTCGACTAAAAATTCGATATATGCTTCTATTTCATCGATATAAAAAAGATGAGATGTTTTTATTTTTCCTGAGCCTTGACAGGTGGGGCATTTGTCTTTTGGTTCAATATCTGCAGAAGGACGCACTCTTTCTCTTGTGATATGAACCAATCCAAATTTATTGGGAGGCAATATGGTGTGACATGCTCTGTCTTTTTTCATTTCTTCTTTCAATCTTTTATGCAATATTTTTTGATTTTCAGAAGAACGCATATCAATAAAGTCAATGATAATAATTCCCCCAATATCGCGTAGCCTTAATTGACGTGCAATTTCTGTTGCAGCTTCGAGATTTACAGCTAAAATATTTTCTTCTTGTGATTTAAAGGCGTTTATTCTATGACCGCTATTCACATCTATTACATTCAGGGCTTCTGTGTGTTCGATAACTAAATAAATCCCACTTTTGATTGCTACAATTTTACCAAAACCTGTTCTTATTTGTTTATCAATTCCGTAATGCTCAAAAAGGGGAGTTGATTTTTGATATAATTTTATAATATCAATACGTTCCGGAGCAATTACTTTCATAAATTCACGAACTTCTTTAAAAGTATCGACATCATTAATATGAATAGCATCAAAAGTGTCGTTAAGTAAATCTCGGATAAAGGAACCGATACGATTTAATTCACTTGCAACTTTTTTAGGAAATTTTATTCCATTAATATTTTGAATAATTTGATTCCATCTTTCTGATAGATTTTGAAAATCGGCATAAATATCTTCTTCATTTTTGTTTTCAGCAATGGTACGAATAATAATCCCTACATTTTTGGGATGATATTTTGTAATGATTTTTTTTAAGCGATCTCGCTCGGCTTCATTTTTAATTTTTTGAGAAACAGATAGTTGATTTGAAAAAGGAATAAATACTAAAAATCGTCCTGCTAAAGCAATATCTCCTGATACTCTAGGTCCTTTGGTAGAAATAGGCTCTTTTATTATTTGAACTAAAATCAGTTGATTAACAGTTAAAACATCTTTTATATTGCCTTTTTTAGCAATGTGTTCTTCTTCTTTGATTGATTCAATTGATAGATAGTCAGGGTTATTTTGTAAGCGGTTTTTTACAAATTTGTTAATTGTTTTAACTTTAACTCCTAAATCTAAATAATGCAAAAAAGCATCTTTTTGATGCCCAATATCTATAAATGCCGCATTTAATCCATGTAATATTTTTTTTACTCTTCCTACGTAAATATTTCCTACGGTAAATTCATTTCCACTAAATTCTCTATGAAACTCTACAAGTTTTCCATCCTCTTGAAGTGCAATCTCTACATTTGCATTTGTAGTATTTACAAATAACTCTTTGTGAGTTTCTTTATCTATCATTGAAAAAGTAAATTTATTGTTCTTGACAATATAAGAAAAATTAAACTACATATAATTATATGTAGTTTAATTTTGATAGGAATTATTTCACAAAAGATTATTTCTTTTTATGTCTATTTTTTCTTAGACGTTTTTTTCTTTTGTGAGTAGCCATTTTATGTCTCTTTCTTTTCTTTCCGCTTGGCATATTTTTTTACTCTTTTATTATTTTGCCTTTACTTTTGCCTTAATTGTACTTGTGAAAGATTTAGAAGGTTTGAAGGCAGGGATGTTATGAGCTGGAATAATGATAGTGGTGTTTTTAGAGATATTTCTACCAGTTTTTTGAGCTCTCTCTTTTATCACAAAGCTACCAAATCCTCTTAGGTATACATTTTCTTTCTTTAATAAAGAGTTTTTTATAGTTGACATAAAAGTTTCAACTACATCTTGTACGGCTACTTTTTCAATGCCTGTTTTGTTAGCTATTTCAGCTACTACTTCTGCTTTTGTCATATTACAATTGTTTTTAGTGATGAATTATTAATATATTATTTTCTTATTGGCAAAGATAAAATTATTTTAAATATAATGAATGTGTTTTTTATATTTTTTTTTAAAAAACATGTATTTGTCTGATTGTTAGACTAATAAATTTAATATTTTTTTTGTTTAAAATAATATTAAAAAATTCAATGTTTTTGTAATTTGCTTGTTTTCAATTAGTTTGTAGATTATGTTTAAAATGAGATAATTATCAATTTTGCAAAAAAAATATTAAATTATGCAGGATTTTGATAAAAAATACTTATAGATAGCAATATTTTGTATTAAAATAATTATAGTTAATAATTTATGTATACCTTTTAATTGAATAAACGTTTTGTTTTTGAATTTTAAAAAAAAGATATTTATTGTTTTGACTTTTCTTTTTCAAAAGAGGCAACAAATGCTGAAAGTGGTTTGTAGTAAAATAAAATTAAAACAAATAATCCGACAGTAATACTTGCATCGGCAATATTGAAAATTGCAGGAAAGAAATTAAAATTTCCTATTGTAAAAAGATCGAGTTGTAGCATATCTACTACTTTGCCTTGCATAAAAGGGGCATATCCTCCTGAGGCAGGGAAAATATCGGCAGGAGGCGGATAGTAAGTACTCAATGAAAATATTTTACCATAAAAGACGCAATCAATAATATTTCCTATTGCTCCTGCACATATAACGGATATACTTATTAATAATCCCGTCGAAACATACGATTTTATCATTTTATAAATAATCCATATAATGGCTCCTGAAGCGAGGATGCGAAACAAGGTTAATAGAAGTTTCCCTGTATAGCCTCCAAAAAAGACAATTCCAAATGCCATTCCTTCGTTTTCAACGAAGTGGAGTTTAAACCAATTGCCCAATAGAGGAATTTGTTCACCTAAAACCATATTAGTTTTGACCCAAATTTTAAGAATTTGGTCAATAATTAATATAACTAATATAACACTTATTGAAATAAATGATTTTTTTTTCACTTTGTGTTTTTTTTCTCATTTATTTTAGCGTCATATGATAAAGTTGCATGAGGGACAACTTTTAAACGTTCTTTAGGAATTAATTCTCCCGTTTCACGACAAACACCATACGTCTTGTTTTCGATACGAATTAAAGCTGCTTCTAAGTTTTTAATATATTTTTCAAGACGAGAAGCGAGCCTGCCTGTTTCTTCTTTGAATAAAGTTTGCTGTCCTTCTTCTAAAATTTTGAATGTAGGAGAAGTATCTGCAATGTCATTTCCTGAAGTACCACTTAGAGCGTCTACATACATTTTCATATCTTGTTTAGCTTGTTTCAGTTTTTCAAGAATTATTTCTTTAAATTCTTGCAAATCTTCATCTGAATATCGTAAAAATTCTTTTTCCTCACTCATTGTAACCTCCTATCTTATAAGTATTAATATTAAAAAAATAATTTTATCAAAATTATTTTTACTTTTCAACAAAAATACAATTAATATTAATAGTAAAAGAGATTTTATTTTATTTTTTTTTTATAATATCTAAAATAGTATAATTAAATAAAAACATATTAGAATTTATACTAATTTTGTAAACGAATGTAGAAAAATTAAATTGATAATATTATGAGAAAAATAGAGAAAATTTTCAGCGGTAAAACATTAGCTATTTTATCCGGAGGAGGAGATACTCCTGCCATTAATTCAAGTATAAAAAACATTAGAGATAGAGCTCTTTTGCTTGGCTTTAAAGTATATGGTATCCGAATAGGCTGGAAAGGCTTGTTGGGAGATGGCGATATAGTAGATTTAACGAATCAATCTTATAATGGTTTGTATGGAGGAACGGCTTTGCTTTCGAGTCGAACCAATCCTTTTCCTACTAAAAATAATCCGACATCTCGTGTTCCTCAAATTTTAGAAAATTTGAAAAAATACAAAATAGACGTTCTTGTAACAATAGGAGGAGATGATACCAACGGAGCTGCCAAACGCTTGTATGAACAGGAAAAAATACCGGTTATAGGATTTCCTAAAACAATAGATAATGATTTAAGAACCAGAACATTTCATTCTTATGGAAAAGAAAGTATAGAAGCAGTTTTATGTCCCGGCTTTCCTACAGGAGCATTGCGTGTGAGTGAAATGGTAAGACATTTACGTTCAACCAATGAGTCGCATCAACGTATTATGGTAGTTGAAGTAATGGGGCGCGATGCCGGTTGGTTGACAGGTAGTGCTTTGTTTGGCGGAGCCGAATTGTTGTTAGTGCCTGAATGCCAAATGACAAAAGAAAAAAAAGAACGGTTTTTCGAAGTAGTCAAAGAAAGATACAGTGAAAAGAAAAATTTAATTATAGCTGTTTCGGAAGGGATAAGATGGTGGGATGATGAAACAAGTCAGTTAAGTATGGTGCATGCAAGTTCTGAAACAGATGAATATGGACATAAACGTTTTGGAGGTGTGAGCGGAGTTGTAGCTTCCGAGATATCCAATAAATTAGGGATTTCGGCTCGATCTCAAATTTCAGGTTATTATCCTCGTTCGGGCTATTGTAGTCAATATGATGCAAAACTCACGGCTGCATTAGCCGATAAAGTGCTTGATTTATTATTGCGTGAAGATTACGGTAAAATGCCCGTAATGAATAAAATTGTAAAAGAAGACGGATTAGAAGAGTATAATACTACTGCTATTGATATGGGACATATTGGAAATCAACCATTGCAAAATATTTATTACGATTCGGAAAACTTTACTTTTACCAATGCTTATATTGATTTTCTTAAAAATATTTTAGGCGAACCTTATGTTCCTTCTTTCGGTTATAATTTTAAAAAGGTTGTTCCTAAATAGATTTGGCGTTATTTTTGCAATAGTTTTTAATATTTAAAAAATATTTCTTATGAAACAAATACGTTTTATTTTTATCAGCTTGTTAATCATTTGCTTAGGGAATGTGTTGGCTCAAGAGACCAAAGAGCCGCCCAAATCGTATTTTAGTTTATCCCAATCCTTAGTTGATTTCGGAAGTGTTAATCTTGGTGCGACAAAAACTATTAATGTAACTTTCACCAATACGGGAAAAAAGCCGCTTATTATCTTTAATGTTTACACCAATTGCGGGTGTACGGAAGTAGATTTTCCTAAAGAGCCTTTTGCACCCGGAAAATCGGGAACCTTAAAGATTTCCTACAGTGCAACCGAAGGGGAAGGAGTTTTTAGTAAAACCATTACTGTCAATACCAATGCTAAAAATAAGAAAGAAAATCTTAAGATAGAAGGTATTGTAGTCCCTAAATAAGTAAAAACAATAAAAAAAACAGGGGTTCCCGTTAGAGAACCCCTGAAAACTATGAAAAAAAACTACTACTTCTTTGATTTATCAAAATGTGATTTGTATTTGTTTAAATATTTATCTACGCGTCCTGCCGTATCTACTAGTTTCATTTTACCGGTAAAGAAAGGATGCGAAGTATTCGATATTTCTAATTTAACTAAAGGGTATTCTTTCCCATCTTCCCAAACAATGGTATCTTTTGTTTTTACAGTCGATTTGCTTAAAAAGGCAATGTCGTTTGACATGTCTTTAAAAACAACAAATCTATAATCTTTTGGGTGTATATCCGCTTTCATTTTCTCTCAATATGTTATAATTATATACTCAATAAAAACTTTGCAAAAATATAATTTTTTTTAATACCTTTTGCAGGATTTGGTTAAAAACTTTAAAAAAAATTATTTTTGGGTGGACAATGGGATTCGAACCCACGACCTTCGGAACCACAATCCGACGTTCTAACCAGCTGAACTATGTCCACCATTGAATTTTGAAATGCAAAAGTATAATTTTTTTACATATAAAATAGAATCTTTACCGATTTAAAAATTTAATTAAAAAAATAAGGATAAAAATCTAAAAATCAAAGGAATAAAAAACAGAAATAAGGAATTTTCTTGTCTTAAACTTGGATTTTCAATTTATAATTATTCCATTTTTAACACATAAAATGGAATAAAACAAACTTTTTATCGCATTTTATTGATACAATATATTAATAAAAACGAATTATAAACGAAACAATAAAAGGAAAAATATTTAGTTATTCAATAATAATTTAATTGTTAAAATTACACTATGAATCTAAAAAAAATTGCATTTTTTTTCTTTTCTTTCTTTTTTCTTACGTTATCGGCACAAAATCCAATAGCTGTCGGAGAATGGAGAACGCATTTTAATTATACAAATGGGAAAAAAACTGCCATTTTGGATGAAATTGTTTTTTTGGCAACAAGCAATTCTCTTTTTTATACAAATATTAATGATAATACAATACATCGATTAGGAGTATTAGAAGGGTTAAATGATATTGGGATTCAAACGATAGAAGCAAGTCAATCAACAAAAACATTGGTAATATGTTATTTGAATTCCAATATTGATTTGTATTATAATGAAATGATTTTCAATGTTCCTGATATTGCAAAAAAGCAAATCAACGGCGATAAATCCATATATAATATTCATTGTGAAGATAAATATGCTTATTTGGCTTGCGGTTTTGGAATTGTGGTTCTTGATTTAAAAAAGAGAATTATTCTCGACACTTGGTTTTTTTCTAAAGAAGGACAAACTATTGCTGTAAACGATATTGCTATCTGCAATGATACGATTTATGCGGCAACGAATAAAGGAATTTATTACAATCAATTAAAAAGTACGACAATTGCCCAATTTTCTTCATGGAAAGAAGAAATAGATTCATTCGTAAATAATAAAAAAGTAACTTTTATTGAGAGTTATAATAATAAAATATATGCTGTTATAGACGAACCTTTATATGCATTCGATACTTTGTATAACGAAGATAGTTCTGACTATAAAATAGATTCGACAATATTACAAACAGTTAGTTTTGTTTATTCTACACAAAACAACAAGTGGGCGATAGATAGTGTTTTTGGGTTTGAAGAGATTAAAAATATAAGAAATGTTAATGATTATCTGATTATTACAAGAGGGTGGGGTGCCAATGCTTATAAAAGTAATAATAACAAATTGGAATTAAGCAACTCATTTTCATCTCTGTTTACTTCAGATGCTATTTGTAATCAAAGGGGATATATTTACATTGCTGATCAGCACGAAGGTTTGGTTTGTCAAACTTCTGAAGGAACTGTAAGGTATTTTTTACCCGGACCGGCTACAGACAATGTATGGGCGATTAATGTTGCACAATCTGTTTTAGCCGGTGTTCCGGGTTCTCATGATGATTGGGTGCCTTCATGGCACCGAACAAGTGTAAGTATTTTTGAAAAAGAAAGATGGAATAATCTTTTGTGTTATGAATCTCCTCTTGATCCATATTATATCTACGATGCTTTGGATATTTTAATCAATCCTAATAATACGGAGGAAATATTTATCGCATCTTATATATCAGGATTAGTACATATTAAAGATAGAAAAACGATACAAATTTATAATGACAAAAACTCCCCTTTGGAGAACTTTGCCGGTAGAGTACAAGTCAATTCGCTTGCGTTCGATAAAGATTTTAACTTGTGGATGCTCAATTCGAAAGCGACTAATCCGTTATTAGTTCGTATGAAAGATGGAACATGGAAATCGTTTAATATTTATTTAACGGGTGGAGATATTGTTGGAAAAATATTTATCGATAGTCGTGGTTGGATATGGATGACCGGCAATAGAGAAACCTCTTTATTGATTTACAATCCTAATGGAACACCTTTAAACACGGCAGATGACCGGCTTGTAAAATTAAATACGGCTTTATCCGAAACCGAAGGTGCTTTTGATTATATTTACTCTATCACGGAAGATAAAGACGGAAAAATATGGATAGGAACCAATAAAGGAGTGAAAGTATACCATAATCCTTCTAATTTATTAAAAAATCCGACAACACCTCCTCAAGCAGTATACATAAGTGAAATTCTGGGAGATGGTGGCGATACCATTCCTCAATTATTATTAAATCAAGAAGCAATAAAGTGTATAAAAGTAGATGGTGGAAATCGTAAGTGGATAGGAACCGGTAATGCAGGAGTTTTTCTTGAATCGGAAGATGGAAAGGAAGAATTATTGCATTTTACGGTCGAAAATAGTCCGTTGTTATCTAATTCTATTTCAGATATTGATATTGATGGGAAAACAGGAGAAGTTTTTATTGCTACGGACAGAGGATTGGTCTCTTTTCGTTATACGGCTACCGACGGGAATGAAAATTATGATGAAATTAAAATTTTCCCTAATCCGGTAAGAGAAGACTTTTCAGGATATATCTCAATAACAGGCTTAAAAGAAAATTCCGAAGTAAAAATTACGGATGCTTACGGAGGCTTAATATATAGAATGAAATCTTATGGAGGGACAGCATCGTGGAATGGCTGTCACTTCGATGGAAGAAAAGCAAGTACGGGAGTTTATTTTGTATTTGTTTCCGATGCAACAGGAAAAGAAAAAAAAGCGGGTAAAATTTTATTTATCAAATAATATGAACGTATGAAGACACGCATTGAAACCGACAGTTTAGGACAAGTAGAAATACCACAGGAAAAATATTGGGGAGCACAAACACAACGTTCGTTAACCAATTTTAAAATTGGAAATACGCTTATGCCTAAAGAAATAATACAAATGTTGGCTATCGTTAAAAAAGCTGCGGCTTATACCAATTGTGCATTAGAAAATTTGTCGGAAGAGAAACGCGATAGAATTGCACAAGTCTGTAACGAAATAATAGATGGAAAACTATGGGAACATTTTCCATTGGTTGTATGGCAAACAGGTTCGGGAACGCAAACCAATATGAATCTTAACGAAGTGATATCTAATAGAGTAGAAATTTTAAAAGGAGGAAGTTTAAACAAACCGACTCGTTTTGTTTCGCCCAACGACGATGTAAACAAATCACAATCTACCAATGATGTGTTTCCTACAGCTATGCGTATGGCAGCCTATACTATTTTAACGGATAAAACAATTCCGGCATTAGAGAATCTTAAATTAGCTTTCAATAAAAAAGAAAAAGAATTTAAAAATATCGTAAAAATAGGACGCACTCATCTTATGGATGCCACACCCATTGGTCTTGGGAGTGAATTTTCGGCTTTTGTTTCACAATTGGATTTTGGGATAAAAGCATTAAAAAACACCCTTCAACATCTTTGTCTGTTGCCTATAGGCGGAACAGCAGTCGGAACGGGATTAAATGCACCGAAGGGATACGATACTTTATGTGTAGAATTTATTAATCAATTCACCAATAAAAAATTTATTCCGGCTAAAAATAAATATGAATCCATAGCTTCTCAAGACGCATTGGTCGAGACATCGGGAGCGTTGAAACAAATAGCCGTTAGTTTAACCAAAATAGCAAATGATGTCAGATTATTAGCTTCAGGTCCTCGTTGCGGATTAGGTGAAATTAATTTACCTCAAAACGAACCTGGTTCTTCTATTATGCCGGGTAAAGTAAATCCAACTCAGTGTGAAGCTGTTACTATGGTTTGTGCTCAAATTATAGGCAATGATACGACCATTACCGTTGCAGGAATGCAAGGACATTTGCAATTAAACGCCTTTATGCCTGTTATTGCTCACAATATAATAACGTCGGCACATTTATTAGCAGATGTATGTAATTCTTTTCAAGAAAATTGTGTAAAAGGAATTACCCCTAATTTTGAAAAAACAGAAGAAAATTTACAAAATTCTTTAATGTTGGTTACCGCTTTAAATCCGCATATCGGATATCAAAATGCAGCTAAGATAGCACAATATGCTTTTAAACACAATGTTACAATAGAAGAAGCTGCTGTAAAACTACAACTTGCTACTTCTCGACAAATACGAGAATGGATAAATCCGAAAAAAATGATATAGTCAATTTATTTTTTATATTGAAAAAAAATGAGTAAAATTATGGTCTTAAAAATTAAAAAAATGAAAATTATTAAATCCGTTTTTGTTTTCAGCTTTGTTTTAATTGTTGGTATGTTGAGCTATTCTTGTAAATCAGCGAATGACAAGAAGAATGTTAGAGGCGATGAGAAAAAAGCAAAATATATTTTCTTGTTTATAGGCGATGGTATGGGGATAAATCATGTGAACTTGGCAAAATATTTTTATAAAGAAAAGGGCGATGATATTAGTTTTACAAACTTTCCATATTTTGGAGTTTGCACAACTACGAGTCAAGATAGTGTCATTACGGATTCGGGAGCTGCCGGTTCGGCTATTGCTTGCGGAGAAAAAAATAATTTTGGAAGCATTTCGTATTATCCTTGGTTTTCTGAAGATTCTATACCTTTGTCTTTTGCTAAAATAGCTCATAAAAACGGAATGAAAGTCGGAATAATAACTAGCGTATCACTCAATCATGCAACGCCGGCGGCTTTTTATGCACAATGTCGGCAGCGTGATTTATATTATGAAATCGGAAGTCAGCTTTCGGAATCCGGTTTTGAATTTTTTGGAGGAGGAGGATTTAAACAGGCAAAAGGAAAAAACAATGACCAACCGGATTTGTATGAAAAAGCGAAGGCACATAATTATATAGTAAGCTCTAACATAAAAGATTTTGAAAATTTGAGCAAAAAAAATGCAAAATATATGTTTATTAATCCGGAGCTTGGTTCCGATAGCGACATACCGTATCTAATTGATAGAAAAAGCGATGAAGGATACGGCTTAGCTCAGTTTGTTAAGGCAGGCATAAATGTTTTAGAAAATCCAAAAGGCTTTTTTATGATGGTTGAAGGTGGAAAAATTGATTGGGCAGCTCATTCCAATGACGGTGCAACCATTATAAAAGATATTTACGATATGGATTTGGCAATTCGTGAGGCTTATGAATTTTATAAAAAACACCCTGACGAAACTCTTATCCTTGTAACTGCCGATCACGAAACGGGAGGCTTATCTTTGGGAAATGCACAAATGGCTTACGCAAGCAATTTTATGGTGTTGGATAATCAAAAAATATCTATCACTAAGTTTTCCGAAAAAATAAAAGATTATAAAGAAAACAACACAAAGTATTCTGTTAATGATATTTGGAAATTGGCAGATGAGTGTTTTTTCACAAAACCGCCTATTTATACGGCTTCCGATTCAACAAGAGTTATAGAGGCTTTTAATTA
>JAAYQB010000062.1 GCA_012519525.1 Bacteroidales bacterium
ACACGTTGTGAAACAAAGTCTCCCCAACAACCCCTCCCAGCCTCCCCAAATGGGGAGGAGCATGATAGATAGATAGTTGCAAAAAACAACCATTTTTTTCTAAACCAATAAATTTAATTGTATTTTGCAAAACAAAAAATATAAAAAAATGCACTTAATCTATAACGCAATAAACTTACAACACATTGATAATCACACCCTCCCCATTTGGGGAGGGTAAGGGTGGGGTAAATATTTACTTTTTTTATTGATTGAAACAAATAAAAGTATACTTTTGCAAAACGAAAATTATTAGATATAAAAACGTAATTAAATAAAAAATGAATAAATTAAAATTAATTATTATTTTTCTTTTAAGTTCTCTCTTTATAATTTCTTGTAATAATAGTAAAGAAAAAGAGAAAAATAAAAATGAAAAAATTAAGGAAGAGGTTTTTACTTTTAATAGACAAAATCGTTCGGATTTAGATTTAGAACATTCAATTATAAATAAAGGAGATACATTAGCATATGGTGCTTTATATATTAGATATAGTTGTTATAAATATAGTTGTAAAGATTTTCTTCCTTATGCTTTGATAATGGCAAATAAGTATAATTATCCCCCTGCTTATTTTCATGTTTTCATATGTTTATGGCAATTATACAGCGGATGGGATGAAGAAGGCAACATATCATTAGACAAATTAGATAAAACAACTCGTAATATGGCAATTGAGTATTTAAAAAAAGGAGTAGAAAAAGGAGAGAAAAATTGTATGCGTTATTTAGGGAACTATTATATTAAAGGGAAATATGTGAAAAAAGATGTGAAATATGGGGAATATTTGCAGGAGAAAGGGCGTATGAAACGGTAGTGTACCACCTTATGCTTTTAAATTTTCTCAAATTTACTAAAAGAGCAAGAAAACAACAAATGACTATTCTGCTGAAAAACAATCTGTGATGAATAAAAAAAGAAATAAAATAAAATTGAAAAATATCATAGTAGAGTTTTTAGCATTCGTTGCTGTGTTATTGTTATTAAAGTTTCACCGTTTCGCAGATGGAACAATGATGACATGGGGAGAATTATTAAAATTTTCACCTATTGTTATAATAATTGTGTTAGCAGTTAGTATCCGTAACCATTTTTTGTTTCCTGATAAAAGTGAAAATAAAAATAAAAAAAATAATAATAACAATGAAAATAAGAAAAAATAAAGCAGTTCTTTTCACATGTAATTTTTTTTGTTTTTTGGTTTTTAGTGTTATTTTGTCAAAATTTGTTGGACATTTTAAAAGTGGACCTTCTAGTTGGAAAGAAATAGCAGTTTATTCACCTTTATATATTATCGGCTCTTTAATATTTGCTGTAAGGATAACATGGGGCGGAGGTAGTGATGATTTAATAGATTTCTTTGCAAATCGTCGTAAAAAAAAACGAATAAACAAAACATCAGAAGACGGTAAAAATGAGAATAAACCGAATGAATAATAAAAGTCAGTATAGGTTGTGTCCCATCTTATACTTAAAAAAATAAAAACAAGAATAAAAAAAACTGTCCTACTATAGGGGGGACACTTAAGTTTTTACCTGCTAAACAATTCTACCCAACTATGATTTCCGTCATTGATTCGGGTTGGAAATAGGTTTGAGCAAGAGCTTGTAATTCATCGGCTTCCGTATTTTTAATTGTCTCAAGAAAATCCAACCAATAATCAATGGGTAAATCATAATCATTTACTTCTATATAGCGGTCTAATAATGGGAAAATTCCATCAAAATACCGTAACAGTACACCATAGTAATAGTTTTTTACTAAAGTCAATTCCTTTTTGTCAATTGCCGTATGTTGAAGGTCGGTAAGAATATGATAAACTGCCTCAATGGCTTCTTCTGTTTTATTGCTATTCACATCAGCGGATATATAAAAAGCCCCACTTACTTGGTAGGATTTCATTTGCGAATGTATTCCGTAGGCAAGTCCTTTTTTCTCTCTGACTTCGCTCATTAAACGCGACCCAAAATATCCCCCTAATACCATGTTTAAAAGATTTAATTTTTCCCAATCGGCATGTTGTCGTGTAAATAATCTCTTTCCAATGCAAATGCTTGCCTGCATGGCATCTTGTTTTGGGATTTTTATTTTTTCCGTTTTGGGTTCGGGAAGAGAATATTGCTTGATGTCAAGCGTATTTCTCACAGGAATATTACCTAAACTATTATTTAAAAGCTCTTTAACTTCGTCGTTTATTTCGCCGGCTACAAATATACGACAATGAGCTGCTTGGTAAAAATTATGGAAAAAAGCAAGTACATCATCTCTGTTAATAGCATCATAATCATCAGGGTAGATTAAAGTTCCATAGGGATGTTGAGGAAATATTTGTTGTGTAAAAGTACGGAAAGCGACTACGGAAGTTTTTTCTAAATTAACGGTCAAAGATTGTTTTTGCTGTTCTTTGATTAACAGCAGCTCTTCTTCGGGAAAAATAGCGGAAGTAAATACTTCGGATACAACGGTTAGTACTTCTTTTATCGCTTGTTTTGGCATGTAAATAGAAAATGAAGCAAAATCTTTACCCGACGAACTTTCCATATAGGCACCTTGATAATCCATAATTGCAAAAATTTCGGAACGCTTATGCTGTGTCGTTCCTTCAAACAATGCTTTGGCAACTATTGTTGCTATTCCGTTTTTATTTTGAAAAAAACTGCCGGCTTTTAAACGTATATCCAATCGGATAATTCTTTGATTTTCATTATGTAAATAAAGAATGGGAATGCCGTTTTTCAAACACGACATTTCGGAAGGAAGTATGTTTAATGTCGGTAATAAATAGCTCGTTGGTTGCTGTGAATAATCTACACTCATAAAAGAAATATTTTTGATTAAAAATTTTTTACAAAAATAATATTTTAATGGATATAAAAATAGAATAATATGATGATTGTTTGATGTGATAATGAAAGAGTAGGTAGTGAATAGGATTTTTTTATCGAATGCTCATAAAAAAAATAAATATTTTTAATATTTTTTGTGAAATGTTATAAATAAATGTATTTTTGCATTGTAGAAGCGTAAGAAATATTAAATCTATGATGATTGTTTCAAGTGTTTGAGAAACAGTATGATAGGTTTAGGGATTTGTATTAATAATAGGGAAGGCTTTGGTAAGTAATATTAAAGGAAAATTTGGAATAATTTAAAAAATAATATAAGAAAGTGAAAGTAAGGTTGTTAAAAAACAATTTTTTTTATAACAATAAATGGGGAAAAGTGGGAAAAAATGGGAAAAATATGCGAAATTTATAAAAAATAATGAAAATGTTTACATCGGAGGGGACTTATAATAGCACATTAGATAGCAAAGGCAGATTTCAAATGCCTATGGCGATTTTGCATGAAGTAAGCCAAGAAAATGAAGGACGTTTTATGATTAACAGAAGTACTGAAAAGTGTTTGACGATTTATCCTATTAAAACGTGGGAGGTGTACAAAGAACGCTTACTTCAATTAAATTCGTTCAAACCTGCTAATAGACAAGCTATTCGTTATTTTATGGGAAGTGCTACGGAAGTAAAATTAGATGCAAAAAATCGTTTACTCATACCTAAGCCTTTGTCGCACTATGCTTGTTTGGATAAAGAATTACTGATAGTTGGGATGTCTATTTTCATTGAAATTTGGGACCCTAAACTTTACGAAGAAGAAATGAACAGATTCGCTATCGAAAATACGGAAATCATTAATGATGTTGCAAATCAAATTTTTGGAGATGGAGAAATTTACGAACATTTATCATAATCCTGTGTTGCTGAATGAAAGTATAAAAGGATTGAACATAAATCCGTCGGGTATTTATGTCGATGCAACTTTCGGCTCTGGGGGACACTCTCAAGCAATTTTGCAACACCTTGATAAAGATGGACGTTTGTATGCTTTTGACCAAGATGCAGATGCTATAGCAAACAAAATGGAAGACAAACGACTTACAATGATACACGCCAATTTTCAACACATTAAAAAATTCTTAAGATTACACAATGTCAATTCGGTAGATGGAATTTTGGCTGATTTAGGCGTTTCGTCTCATCAATTCGACAGCGAAGATAGAGGTTTTAGCACTCGATGGAATTCTCATTTGGATATGCGAATGGACAGGCGAAAAGAAACAACAGCCGAAATAATTATTAATAACTATGAACAAGAGGATTTGAAACGTATATTTCGAACTTATGGCGAAATTGATAATGCCAATAAATTAGCCCGTCTTATTGTCGAAAATCGAAAAGATAAAATTACGCATACACAACAATTGAATGAAATAATTGCTCTTTGCATTCCAAAACATAAAGAAAATAAATATTTAGCTCAAGTTTATCAGGCTTTACGCATAGAGGTAAACAAAGAATTAGAGGCATTGAAAGGTTTATTGCTGCAAAGCAAAGATATTTTAAAAGAAAAAGGTCGCTTAGTTATTATTTCCTACCATTCGTTGGAAGACCGAATGGTAAAACAATTTATGCGAAGCGGTAATTTGGAAGATAAAATTGAAAAAGATTTTTATGGTAATCCATTGACCCCATTTGTTTTAATATCCAAAAAAGCAATTGTCCCAAGCGAAGAAGAAATACGGCGTAATTCGCGTAGTAGAAGTGCAAAATTACGAATAGCTGAAAAAAAAGAAGAACATGGCAAATAAAATGGACCCTTTATATCAATCTGAACAACAAGAAGATGTTCAAGAAATTCGGCAGGAGCGACGTCCTGTCAAGGAAAAGGTACATAAAAAACCTGCTGCAAGTCCTTTTGTGAAGGGATTGCGATTGTTTTTTTCGGGATTTCTTGGCGGAGGATTTTTAAAGTTGATTAATTTTAGAAAGAATTGGCTATTTATTCTTACGATAATTATAATGTTAATTCTTATAATATACAACAGCTTATACATACAATCGTGCAGGAATAAAATAGAAAAATTAAAAGATGAGAAGATAAAAATAACAACGGAATATATGAAAATAAAACAAAACACAACCTATTTAGATGAGTTGCAGGGACAACAACTAATGGAGAAATTTCAAGAAAGCGGATACGTGAAAAATAAAAGTTTAGAATATAAAATTGTAGTAACAAAAGAAGAAGAAAACGAATGAAGAACAGAACACTAAGGGCATTATTGATTTATCTTATTATTCTAAGTATTGGAATAATAGCTACCGTACGCATGGTGTCTTTGGTTGTAACGAAAGCCGATTATTATAGAGGCAATTTTGATACATCGAAAGTGGTGGTCGACAATAGGTTATTCAGTGTTAATTATATTTACAAAACAGGTGTTCGCGGCAATATTTATTCCGATGAAAATGACTTAATGCTTTCTACCATTTATATTTACGATTTATATTGGTTCCCATCGGAAGTTGGCGATTCGGCAAAGTTTATGCAAAATGTTGACTCATTAATTTCGATTTTTATGCAAATAAATCCCCGCATTTCTCGCGAAACTTATGATAATATGATTAAAAAAACCTATCGTGAATATAGACGAGAATACCGAAAGTTATTGTCTCAAACTAAAAGCGAAGACAAAGAAGTGCAAATAGCCGCTAAAAATGCAATGCAAGAACTTAAAAAACAATTTAAAATTATAAAAATATCGCTGCCGCTGAGAGCAAGCGAGTGGGTTACTCAAGAACATTGGGATAATATTTGTTCTTTATTTCCATCGAAAACCAATTCTCATGGGGGATGTAAAGTAGATAAAAGGCTTATACATAACAATGTATATAAAAACAGTGCCGCAGCCACTATCGGTTATTTAAATATTCAGCAAAGTAAAAAATTCACCGATTCCATTGTTTACGACAAAGGGATAGAAGGTTATTATGACCATCTGCTTGCAGAAGAGCGGATATTTTATAAACGTTTGTATGTCAATAAAGTGTTGGTCCCTTTAAGAGAAAACAGAAAAATAAATCCTCGTAATGGAGCTGACATTACAACCACTATTAATATTGATATTCAAAGAATTACTGAAAGTGCATTGATGGATCAACTGCTTAGTGTAAATGCTGCTTGGGGAACGGCTATAGTTATGGAAGTTAAAACAGGAGAAATAAAAGCCATATCCAATTTAACACGTACAAGAGAAGGAGTATATGAAGAAACAGTCGATCATGCTACAAGAGAATCGTACGAACCGGGTTCAACTTTTAAACTTATAACATTAATAGCGGCATTGGAATCGGGAAATGTGGATACGTCGACAATGGTAAAATGCGAAAAAAACAATTTGTTTTCATTGCAGCGTGCTTTTGAAATTTCTGATAACAAAGGCTTATACAATGCGGCTAAAATAGCTTATCCCAATTTTTATGATTTCTTTACGGCTATGATGAAAATGTCTTTGCAAAAAGATTTGGAAATAGAAGTAGCAAAAGCTCAACAACCTGTTTTAAGAAGTATTACTCAAAAAGAAATAGATTATGTAAATGTTACGTGTGGATATAGTATTAAAGTTCCGCCTATTTATATGTTGGCTTATTACAATGCTATAGCAAACGACGGGAAATATATTCAGCCGATTTTGGTAAAAAAAATCAGGTATCCGAATAATAAAGTAGAAGAAAAAAAGGCAAAAGTTATCAATCCTCGAATTTGTTCTCAATCGACTATAAAAAAAGTAAAAGCCTGCCTTGAAAGTGTTGTTATGCATGGCACGGGAAAGAGAGCAAGAGATGAAAATTACAAGGCAAGTTTGCGCGATACCTCATTGAAAGTTAAGCCTTTAATAGCGGGGAAAACAGGAACTGCATTTCTTTACGATGAAAAAGCAAGACAATATTCCGAAATTAAGAATTCATCTTTTATCGGTTATTTTCCAAGCGAGGCACCCAAATACACTTGTTTGGTGTTGATATCGCAAACAACTTTTGATGGAGGTTATATATCGGCACCTGTGTGCAGAGAAATAGCGGAAAAAATTGTTAACAGAGACAATGAAATAGCTTGGAGTAGAACACAAAAAGGCTTGATGTCGAACGCCCCAAGTGTGCGTTTTGCAAAAGCTGAAGACGTAGAAAATATTTATACCGTCTTAGGATACACAACGGATTATAAGGTGAAAAAGGATTGGATACAAGTAAAATTGTTGGAAGACGAGGGAGTTTTAAGTGCAAAGAAAAGAAATGTAAAAAAAGAAAATATTACAACTCAATTGATAGGAGCTACAATTAAAGATGCCGTTTTTTTACTTGAAAAATTAGAATATAGGGTTGTCCCAAAAGGAGTTGGAAAAGTAAGTAGAATTACTCTTGTTGATAAAACGGCTTATGTGGAATTAAAAAATTAATCAATAAACGACAGATGAAAAAGTGTGAGGATATTATTCGGAATTTGAAAATTAAAAAGACAATAGGCTCTTTGTCTACAACAATCAGCGGGATTTATTTCGATTCTCGCAAGGTATGTCCTCAAAGTATGTATGTAGCACAAAAAGGAACACAGCATGATGGGCATGTGTTTATTGCAATGGCAATAGAAAAAGGAGCTGTTTGTGTGGTTGTGGAAGATATGCCGCAAGATATTAATCAATCGGTTACTTATATCCAAGTGGAAGATACATCGGAAGCACTTGGTTATTTGGCTTCTTCTTTTTATGGAAATCCTTCACAAAAAATAAAATTAGTAGGAATAACAGGAACCAACGGAAAAACAACTACCGTTACTTTATTGCAACGATTGTTTATTCAATTAGGCTATAAAGTCGGGCTATTAAGCACTATAGAAAATAAAATTAACGATACGATAATTCCTTCTACACATACGACACCCGATGCAGTAACTATTAATCAGTTGTTGGCGAAAATGTGTGAAGAAGGATGCGAATATTGTTTTATGGAAGTGAGTTCTCATGCTATTGTTCAAAAGAGAATCAGCGGATTATTGTTTACAGGCGGTATATTTAGTAATATAACACATGATCATTTAGATTATCATAAAACTTTCAAAGAATACATACAGGCGAAAAAAATGTTTTTCGATAATCTTCCATCTACTGCTTTTGCTTTGAGTAATATGGATGATGCCAACGGAGTCGTAATGTTGCAAAACACCAAAGCACCTAAAACGTATTATGGACTATTAAACGCAACTGCCGATTATAAAGCAAAAATCAATGAACTTGATTTTCATGGTATGCATTTAATAGTTGACAATGAAGATGTTTGGGTAACATTGACGGGAGTTTTCAACGCATATAATTTGTTGGCTATTTACGCTACAGCACGATTATTGGGTATTAATAAAACCGATGCCTTATGCGGGATAAGCACTTTAACTTCAGCAGAAGGACGTTTTAATGTGTTTATAAGTGATAATGGTGTTATTGCTATTGTTGATTATGCTCACACCCCCGATGCACTTCAAAATGTGTTAAATACTATTCGTAAAATACAAAAACCTACTCAAAAGTTGATTACGGTAGTAGGTTGCGGAGGTAATAGAGATAAAAACAAACGACCGGAAATGGCGAAAATAGCCAACGATTTAAGCAGTCAATTAATTATTACTTCCGACAATCCACGCGACGAAGACCCCGAAGCCATTATTGCCGATATGATGAAAGGAATAATAAATCATGAAAAGGTATTGACATTGGTAAATAGAGAACAAGCCATTAAATTAGCTGTTCGTCTTGCCGATAAAAGAGATATTATTTTGATAGCAGGCAAAGGACACGAAAAATACCAAGAAATTAAAGGCGTAAAGCATCATTTTGATGATGTTGAAATTGTAAAGAAATATTTATCTATTAATTAAAAATATAAAAAGCCATGTTGTATAATCTTTTTGATTGGTTGGAAAAAACATTTGATTTGCCGGGTGCCGGAATGTTTCAATATATTTCTTTTCGTATGGCTTTAGCCACTTTGTTGTCTTTATTTTTATCGATGATTATAGGAAAATATGTTATTCGATTTTTGCAAAAGAAACAAATAGGAGAAAGCATACGCGATTTGGGATTGGCAGGACAAATGGAGAAAAAAGGAACCCCTACTATGGGAGGAATTATCATATTATCCAGTATTTTAATATCCGTATTGTTGTTTAATAGATTGGATAATATTTATATTTTATTGATGATTTTTACCACAGTATGGCTTGGCTTGTTAGGTTTCATTGATGATTACGTCAAAGTTTTCAAAAAGAATAAGCAAGGAATATCGTCGAAATTAAAATTAATAGGACAATCTATTTTGGGTTTGGTAGTAGCTTTGGTGTTGTTTTTACATCCCGATGTAGTCATCAAAGAGAAGTGCGATTCGACTACTTTTGTGCAAACGGAATCTGTTTTTCAAGTGGAAAATAGTTCGGCAAAAGGAAGTAGTGCTTATGAATGTGTTGATGCCGTAAAGTCTACTAAAACAACAATTCCCTTTGTTAAAAACAATGAATTCGATTATGCTGTTTTATTAAAATGGTTGGGCGACGGCTATGAAAAGTGGACATGGATACTGTATATTCCCATTATTATTTTTATTATAGTAGCGGTAAGCAATGGTGCTAATCTTACGGATGGTTTAGATGGGTTGGCAATTGCTACAACAGCTATAATAGGTGCTACCTTAGGGATTTTGGCTTATGTGTCGGGTAACATTATTTTTGCCGATTATTTGAATATAATGTATATACCCAATACCGGGGAGTTGATGATTTTTACAGGTGCATTGATTGGGGCAAGTTTGGGTTTTTATTGGTGGAACTGTTTTCCTGCTCAAGTATTTATGGGCGATACGGGCTCTTTGGCATTGGGAGGCATTGTAGCCGTATTTGCAGTGATTATTCGTAAGGAATTACTAATCCCTGTCTTATGCGGAATATATTTAGTTCAAAGTGTATCCGTATTGTTGCAAGTGTCTTATTTTAAATATACCAAGAAAAAATATGGAGAAGGGAAGCGATTGTTTTTAATGGCACCTATCCATCATCATTATCAAAAGAAAGGATATCATGAATCGAAAATTGTGCAACGATTTGTTATTATAGGAATTATGTTAGCTGTTCTCACTGTAGTTACTCTTAAAATACGTTAAACTTTAAAAAAATATTATCATGAATATAGAATCATTATTATCACAACAACCAACAACAGTCGGAAATTTAGCCGAAAGCAGATTGGTACAAGTAAGAAATAAAAATTTACAAGCTATTTTAAATCGATTTGATAAAGAAGAACATCGCCTTGAATTTGTAAAAAAGTACCAAGGAGTAACCTTTATTAATGATGCTAAAGCAACATCTATCAATGCGACTTATCATACATTAGGGACATTGAAACAAAAAGCAATTTGGATAGCCGGGGGAAAAGACGATACAACTAATTATGAGGAATTGCTTCATTTTGTGTCTGATAAAGTCGAAGCAATTGTATGTATCGGAAATGATAATAAAAAAATTATCCGTCAATTCTTTCCGGTTGTTTCAGCTATTTATGAAAGAAAAACAATGGAAGAGGCTGTTTTTACGGCATTTCATTTGGCAGAACAAAATCGAACAGTAGTGTATTCGCCTGCCTGTGAATGTGAAGATAAATATGGAGATTATGAAAAATTAGGAACACAGTTTAAAAATGCTATTGCACAACTTTAAAATTATAAGAAATTGAATATTAAAAAGTTTTTTGGAAAATTTGAAGGAGATAGTATTATCTGGATTATAGCGGCATGCTTGAGTATTTTTTCTATGATAGTTATTTATAGTGCTGCTTCCGGATTATCGAATGATTTGACGAAACAAAACTTTTTATTTTATTTTCGTTCGCATGGATTTAATTTGATTTTAGGATTTATATTAATTTATGTCGTTCATTTGATTGATTTTAGATGGTTTGCTCGCTTTTCGAAAATAGGAATTGCCGTCGGAATGATATTGTTGATAGCAACCATAGCTTTTGGAAAAGAAAGCAATGAGGCAAAAAGAGAACTGTTTGGAATACAGACATTTTATTTGGTTGAATTCACAGTTTTGGTGTTTTTAGCACAAATTATTGCAAAATGGAATGATTCTATCAACGATATCAAGCATAAATTTTTGCCTTTACTTGGAGTCATATTATTGATTACGGTTTTAATGATGACTCAAAATGTTTCGACCAGCATTATTCTTTTTGCAACATGTTTTGTAATGCTTTTTGTATCTCAATTAAAGAAAAGAATATTTTTTGCCAGCATATTGTTATTAGGAATTTTAGGTGGGATTTTTATATATACCAACGGATTCGGTATCCCCGGATTTAATAGATTTGAAACGGTAAAAAATCGTGTTGAACGCTTTTTTACCCAAAAAGAAGTAGATATCGAAACCTATGTTCAAAACATTAATCCCGATAATATACGTCAGGAAATATTGGCGGAAGGAGCCATTTCGACAGGGGGAATCATTCCTGTTAATGGACCTGGAAATTCTATATTTAACAATTATTTACCGCAATGCTATTCGGATTATATTTTTGCGATTACAGTCGAAGAGTATGGGGTGATTATAGGAATATTATTAATCATTCTTTATTTAATATTATTTTATCGTGTTTTTCTGATAATGCGAAAGTGTAAATCGCCTTTCGGTTCTTACTTGACAATAGGTTTAGGGTTTTTAATTGTGTCTCAGGCTTTAATTCATATTATGGTCAATGTGGGAATGTTTCCAAGCACCGGACAAACTTTGCCCATGTTTAGTTGGGGAGGAATGTCGATTATGATTACTTCGCTTTGTTTTGGAATAATATTAAATGTTAGCAGAGAGGTGAAAAAAGAAAAAAAAGATAAAATTGTTCAACAAAAAACATCAGTATGAAAACAAGAGTTATTATAGCGGGCGGAGGTACCGGGGGGCATATTTTTCCCGCAATAGCGATAGCCAACGAATTGAAAAGTCAGATTTCCGATATAGATATTTTATTTGTTGGTGCTAATAATAGAATGGAAATGAAACGTGTTCCTGAAGCGGGCTATCCCATTCAAGGTATTGATATGTATGGGTTGCAACGCAGTTTTACGTTAAAAAATATCATAGCTAATTTAAAACTTCCTTTTCGTATTTGGAAAAGTTTGCAAAAAGCAAAAAAGATTATAAAAGCATTTAACCCTCATGTAGTTATCGGAGTTGGAGGCTATGTGAGCGGTCCTGTTTTAAAAGTGGCGGCACAGAAAAACATTCCGACTCTTATTCAAGAACAAAATTCGTATCCGGGAATTACGAATAAAATTTTAGCCAAAAAGGCAAAAATAATATGCACGGCTTACGATAACTTAGAAAAATATTTTGATGTTAAAAAAACAGTAAAAACAGGGAATCCTGTACGTCAAGATATTGTTACAATGTCGAATGAAAGTGAAAAAGCCTATGAATATTTTAAATTACAACCGAACAAAAAAACAGTATCGGTGATAGGCGGTAGTTTAGGAGCTAAAACAATCAATGAAAGTATATTGGAAATAGTTGAAAACTTCGTCAATCAAGATGTACAACTTATTTGGCAAACAGGCGAATATTATTACAATACCATTCCTGATGAAATTAAACAGATGAAAGGAATTCGAATACATGCATTTATACAGCGTATGGATTATTTGTATCAAGTGTCGGACGTGATTGTTTCCAGAGCAGGTGCTTTGAGTATTTCAGAATTATGTATTGTTGCTAAACCTTGTATTTTAGTTCCTTCCCCTAATGTAGCAGAAGACCATCAAACAAAAAATGCCAATGTGCTTGTCAATGCAGGTGCAGCCGTCTGTGTAGCGGATAAAGACACTAAGGATAAGTTAGAAGGTGCTATTTTTGAAGTGCTTAAAGATGAAACCAAACAAAAAACCATGAGTGAAAATTTAAAAAAATTAGCTATTCCCGACGCAAGTAAACGGATTGTTAACGAAATTAAAAAATTATTATAAATAATGAACACTCTTCCTGAAAATATAAAAACGATTTATTTCCTTGGAATAGGAGGCATTGGCATGAGTGCATTGGCTCGTTATTTTAAAGAAAAAGGTTGCTATGTTTCAGGCTACGATAAGACACCGTCTTTTATAACGAATAAATTGATAGAAGAACAAATAGATATACATTTTGATGAAAATCCGGCATTGATTCCCGAAAAAGTAGACGTAGTGATTTATACCCCTGCAATACCGAATTCGCATAAAGAATACCAATGGATTAAAGAAAAAGAAATCCCGCTAATGAAGCGTTCCGAAGTGTTGGGAGCCATATCGAAAGATAAGTTTACGGTAGCAATAGCCGGTTCACATGGGAAAACTTCTATTACATCTATGAGTAGCTTATTATTAAGTGGAAGCAATAAAATTATTTCTTTTATCGGAGGAATCGCTCTCAACTTTGATTCTAACTTCGTATATCATCCTGACGCTCAAATTTTGGTAGCCGAAGCAGATGAATACGATCGCTCGTTTTTACAACTGCATCCCAATATTGCGGTTATTTCTTCTATGGATGCCGATCATTTGGATATTTATCAATCAATTAATTCTTTGGAAAAAGGATTTCAGGATTTCGTAAAAAACATTCATCACGAAGGCTGTTTAATTACAAAACCTGAATTTATCAATCGTTTACAAGCAAAATGCAAAGTTTATTCTTATAGTTTACAAGATGTGCATTGTGATTTTTATGCTTCTAATATTAAAATTTACGATGAGCAATGTCTTTTCACTATTTATACACCCCAAGGAAAAATAGAAGACATTTCTTTTCAAACGGCAGGATTGTATAATATTGAGAATGCAGTGGCAGCGACGGCAGTAGCACAAATGCAAGGGGTGCCAAATGCAATAATTAAACAACAACTGTCAACTTATAAAGGAGTTAAAAGAAGATTTGAATACGTTATCAGGAGAAAAGACATGGTTTATATTGACGATTATGCACATCATCCTAATGAGTTGAAAGAAGCGATTAAATCCATAAAAATAATGCACCCCAAGCGCAAGTTATGTGGTGTGTTTCAGCCGCATCTATACAGTCGCACTCGCGATTTCGCCGATGAGTTTGCCGAGAGTTTGGAAATGTTAGACCACATTGTTTTATTAGACATTTATCCGGCAAGAGAAAAACCCATAGAAGGAGTCAATTCTCAAATGCTGCTTGATAAAATCAAAAAAGATGAAAAGACACTGCAAACAAAAGAAAATTTAATTCCTTATTTACAGTCAATCAATCCGGAATTAATCGTTACTTTTGGAGCAGGAGATATTGACCGTTTAGTTGATAAAATTAAAAAAGCTTTCACACCATGAAAACAAGACGTGCTATAATAATTATTGTTTTAATACTTACTATTGTAGGTGTATTGATTGCTCATGCTGTTTTGTCGAAAGATAGAAAATTTCATAAAATTACATACAAAATAGAATATCCGTCGGAGCCGTTATTTGAAGAAAGCGATTTGGATAAATTTATAAAGGACAGTTGCGGAGTATTGTTGGGAAAATTAGTCAAAGAAGTAGATTTAGGCAAAGTAGAAAAAAAGATTTCTACTTATCCGTACTTACAATCGGTTGAAGTAATTGGCAATGTGCGAGGAGAAATAATTGTTAAAGCGATTCAACATAAGGTAGTTGTTAGAGTATTTAATGCAAAAGAAGAATCTTTTTACATTTCCGAAAAAGGACATATACTTCCATTGTCTATTCGATCTTGTGATAGAATATTGATAGCTAATGGAGAAATCTATCAATCGTATAAAAAAGCGGCTGTTGTTGAAAAGAAAAAAAATAATATTCTACACGATATCTGGGAGTTAGCATGCTATATCGAAAATGATGCATTTTGGAAGGCTCAGATAGCACAAATTTATATAAATTTGCAAAAAGAAATTGAATTAGTCCCAACCGTTGGAGAACACGTCATTCTGTTTGGTGGGATTGATAATATGAGCGAAAAATTTGATAATTTAAAACAATTATATATCAAGGGGTTTAAAATTACGGGATGGAATAAGTTTTCGGTTGTTAATTTGAAATTTGGGAATCAAATCCCTTGTGAAAAAAGAGAATAAAATAATAAAAAACAAAATATTATGTTTAAACGCAAGAAAGAAAAAGAAAGTGTAGTTATAGAAAAAACACAAAAAATTGCTGTGGGCTTGGATATAGGCACCACAAAAGTTGCTGCATGCGTTGGACGAAGAAACAAAGAAGGAAAAATAGAACTATTAGGCTATGGAGAATATCTTTCCTTAGGAGTACAGCGAGGACAAGTTATTAATATTATTCAAACGGTAGAGGCTATCAATCATTCCATTAAGCAGGCTAAAATAAGTTCGGGAGTTGCAATAGATACGGTAGTGGTAGGAATAGCAGGACAGCATATCAGTAGCTTCCATATGGAAGGGGAAATAAAGCGAAGAGATGCCGATACTGAAGTTACAAAAGAAGACGTAAAAATACTGATAGAAGACATGTTTAAGTTAACGGTAAAGCCGGGAGTACAAATTATTGACGCTATTCCTCAGGAGTTTTTTGTTGACGATTATTCGGATTTGAAAAATCCGATAGGAGTGTTAGGGACACAATTAGGTTCTGTCTTTAATATTATTACGGGAAATGCACAGCATATTAAAAACATAGCTCGTTGTGTACAAAAGTGTAACCTGAAAATGGAAGGCTTAGTCTTAGAGCCTATTGCCTCTTCTGAAGTGGTCTTAGACCCTAAAGAGAAAGAGTCGGGGGTAGCTTTAGTCGATATCGGTGGAGGAACAACAGACATAGTTGTTTATTATAATGGGATTCTACGGCATTCGGCAGTAATTCCTATAGGAGGCGATGTGATTACGGACGATATAAAGAATGTCTTTAAAGGATTAATAAAAGAAAATGCAGAAAATATTAAGTTGAAATATGGTTCATGTATTCCCGATAAGAGTAAACCCGAACATATCATTACCATACCGGGAATTAAAGGACGAAGACCCATAAATATTCAACAAATAGAACTATCGGAAGTAATAGAAGCCCGTATGGGAGAAATTATTGATAGAATAATGTTAGAAATAAATCATTCCGATTATGCGAAAAAATTGGGATGTGGTATAGTGTTAACGGGAGGCGGAGCTTTGTTAAATGCTATCAAAGAATATACCGAATACAAAACAGGACTATCGGTGCGAATAGGTAATCCCGAAGAAAAAGTAGAACATCAACAAGATATGAAAATAAACAACCCTATTTATTCAACCGCATTGGGATTAATGGTGATGGGAATAGAAAAAGACGAAGAAGATGATGTTATGCCGCAAAATCAGGAGAATATCATCAAAGATACCGTTTCGACAAAAGAAACTTCCCGAAAAGAACCTGAAAAAAAGGAAACTGTCTCACGACCGAAATTTTCCACATGGGATAAATTAAAGGGTATTTTAGATGCTTTATTAGACGAAGATGTAGAAGAAGACGATGATGATTTTGATAATTAAAAATATAGTTTAACCATATAAAAACAATAACAATGATAGATATTAAAATAGATGAAGATTCATTAGAACAAATAACACCAATTGTTGATATTGAGCAACAACCTTCGCTTTCCATTATTAAAGTAATGGGTGTCGGTGGAGGTGGAGGAAATGCTGTTAAGCATATGTACAATATGGGGATAAAAGATGTTGATTTTATGATTTGCAATACCGATAAGCAAGCCCTTGTCAATAGTCCTATTCCGGTAAAAATACAATTAGGAGATAGTGGTTTAGGTGCAGGTGCCGATCCCGAAGTAGCACGAGTAGCCGCTTTGGAAAGTGAAGAGGCAATCAAAAATGCCTTAGAAGGAACCAAAATGCTTTTTGTTACTGCTGGAATGGGAGGAGGAACAGGTACGGGAGCTTCACCTATTGTAGCCGGTATAGCCAAAGAAATGGGAATACTTACGGTAGGCATTGTTACTTATCCTTTCAAATTTGAACAACAAGGCAAATACGAAATTGCAGACGAAGGAATTAATGAACTAAGACAAAATGTAGATGCATTGATTGTCATTAAAAACGAATCGCTGAAAAGTTTTTATCCCGACTTAAAACTTTCCGAAGCATTTGCAAAAGTAGACGATGTGTTGCTAATAGCTGCAAAAAGTATCGCTGAACTTATTACCGTAAAAGGAATTATTAATGTAGATTTTAAAGATGTCAATGCCGTACTTCAAAATAGCGGAACGGCAATTATCGGTTCCGGTTCTGCCCAAGGAGAAGATAGAGCGAGACAAGCTGTTGAAAATGCTATTAATAGTCCTTTGTTGGATAAGAACACTATTCATGGAGCTGAAAAAATTCTTTTCTTTATTTCCTATGGACAAGAAGCAGAACCGACGATAGAGGAATTAAATATTATAACAGAGCATTTGCAAAATCAAACAAGTTCGGAGAAAGAAAAACTCATCTGGGGACATGGAATTGATGAAACTTTAGGAGAACAAATAAGAGTTACGGTAATAGCTACAGGTTTACATGCAGACGCAACTGATTTTAACAGGAAAAAATTTGCAGCAGAACAGATTGTTCCTGTGCAGTCTGAACTTAAAACTGATAATGAAATAAATCCTACGATAACTCATTCCGATAATCATATTGATAATGATTCATTAAGAAATTTGTCGTCTGAGGAAATTGATGAATACGTTTCTGTCCCTGCCTATGAAAGAAAAAAGCAAATGCAGTCGGGAACTCAAAATTTTAAAAATAACGAAACTTCTTCTATAAAAATAGGAGCGGATGGAATTGTTGAAAATCCACCATTTTTGACAAATGCAGTAGACTAAACATCACTCAAAGTTATCTTTTTATTGTTCGTAGTTGTAAAGTTATTTTGCTCGTAGCTTTTTTCCATTTTCCTTCTATTTTTATGCCAAAAATAAGGGTAAAAAAACGCATAAAAATTGCTTTCTTTTGATTTTATTATTTTAAAGCGATATAAATCAATTTGTTAAATTCAGAAAAAATTTTCTTTAATTTTTATTTTAATAAATAGTCGACCCTTAAAAAGCCAATTTATTTTGTCTTTGTATGAAAATAAGGTTGAAAATTGATAGAAATAATTTTTGAAAAAAGAGCAAAAAAGATGATTTCCATTTGTTCATCATC
>JAAYQB010000063.1 GCA_012519525.1 Bacteroidales bacterium
AATGCGTATCATAAAAAAAGAATATTGTACTATTTACAATATGGATTTTAACAATAATCAGTACATTATCACATTTGATGTTAATCGTTCAAAACGAGATGAAACCATTGATTTAATAAACAATATTACCCATTCTCAACTTTTATTTATAGAAACACTGTAAATTTTAACTAAAAAAATAATTTTCGATATGAAAAATTTAATAAATAAAAATCTATTGATATGTTTCTTTGAAGATTACACAAAATACTATCAAAATTACAATTTGTAACTATATGGTAACATTACATTTAATACGTTTCATAACAAAAAACGCAACCCATTGATAATGGTTTTTTATACATTTTAATTTTTATAAATCAATCTATTTATTTAAATTTTTTACACTTTTTAATGTTAATTTTGCACCAATATTTTTTACAAAATAAAAAACAAAGAAATGTTTCATATACAACACATTACAAAAAAATACACAAAAATTATAATTAAATTACAATAAACACTGAGGTTCCATACAAATTAAATGAGAGAGAAAGCACACGACTATCATATTATCTGGGATGAATGCCTTAAAATTATTAAGGAAAATATTTCATCTCAAAGTTTTGACACTTGGTTTGCCCCTATTCGACCTGTAGGATTAAGCAAGCATGTACTGACAATAGAAGTGCCATCCATGTTTTATCATGAGTTTATAGAAGGAAATTTTTGGGAACTTTTAAAAACTGCCATTAAAAAAGTGATGGGGACCAACGGAAAATTAGAATATAAAATTCCCATATCCACCACAAGTGGAGATAAAACATCTACAATGACATTACCTACATCTACCGTTAACACCGTCGAATCTCAAAATAAGAATCCTATATTTGTTCAAGATGAAAAAGAACTTCGACAAATTCCCAATCCTTTTGTGCTACCCGGCATTAAAAAGCTAAACATTAAATCACAACTCAATAAAAATCTCAATTTTGATAATTTCATCGAAGGAGATTGCAATCGTTTGGCACGAGCAGCAGGCTATGCTATAGCTAAAAATCCCGGTAAAACAGCATTTAATCCCCTATTTATTTATTCGAATGTAGGATTAGGAAAAACCCATCTTGCACACGCTATCGGCTTAGAAACAAAAGCACAATTCCCTGATTTAACTGTTCTTTATATCAATGCCGAAACATTCATACAGCAATACACCTATGCTGCCATGTCGAAAAGCATCAACGATTTTGTGCGTTTTTATCAAATTTTAGATGTGCTAATAATTGATGACATTGAATTTTTAGCATCTAAACCGAAAACACAAGAAGTATTTTTTCATATCTTCAATTTTTATCACCAAAAAAACAAACAACTCGTTATCACTTCCGATAAATCCCCCGTAGAAATTACCGGTTTCGAGCAACGCCTTTTGTCTCGCTTCAAATGGGGTTTGTCAACCGACTTACAAATTCCCGATAAAGATACTCGATTAAAAATAATTCGCAGTAAGCTGTACAACAACGGAATAGAAGATATTGACGAAGAAGTAATAGAATACTTAGCCTATCGCATTGTAACCAATGTTCGCGAAATTGAAGGTGCAATTATTTCTATTTTGGCACAATCGTCGTTAAATAAAAAACAAATCACAGTTGAGTTAGCTAAACAAATGATAGACAAGTTCGTTCAAAATACAGCTCACGAAATATCAGTTGATTTTATTCAAAAAGTAGTCTGCGATTATTACAATGTCCCCGTCAATTTACTTTTTACTCCTTCTCGAAAAAGAGAAATTGTCCACGTAAGACATTCCTCTATGTATTTTGCTAAAAAATACACCGACTTATCTTTGGCACAAATTGGTGCTAAATGTGGTAATAAAGATCACGCTACGGTACTATACGCTTGTCGGTCAATAGGAAATCTCATTGCTACCAATAAAAAAATAAAAGAAGACTTAAACAATATTGATAAAATATTGAAAAAATCATAAATCATATAATACAATATTTTTAGTTTTTTTAAGTTATTTTTTAATTATATATAAAAAAATAAAAGAGATGAAAAAAATATTAAGTATCATTTTATTAACAGTTGCCTATTTTTCAATTAATGCACAAAGTATCAAATTTACTGAAACTTCTCATGAGTTTTACCACATCCAAGAAGCCGGTGGACCGGTAAGTTGTCAATTTCTTTTTACCAATATGTCTACTGCCGATATAACAGTAAAGTCCGTACAAACAACTTCTTGTCCTTGCTTATCATTCAAATGGGACAGCAAAAAAATAGCTCCCAACGAAAAAGGAATCATTACCGTTACTGTAAATCCTCTCAACCGAAAAGGAATGTTTGCATATCCACTCTCGGTAACAGTAATAGAAAACAACCAAGAAGTCAATTACGACTTAATGGTGAAAGGATATATTGTGCCTATTCCTAAAACCAAAGAAGAAGAATATGGAATGAGGGAAGGAAATTTACGTTATAAAACCAATCAGAAAAAATACGTCGTACATCGCGAGCAAGTAGTTACCGATACTTTTCATTTTTACAATGTATGGGATTCTACCATGACTTTTACAACCGGCAACTTACCGCCAAGTGTAAAAGTGTTGCATTTAACAAAATCATTGCAACCGAAAAAAGAAGGAATAGTTGTGTTTTCGTTCGATGCCAAAATAAAAAACGACTGGGGCAGTGTATACGAGAGATTATTTATTGTAACCAACGATCCCGAAAGAGCACAAAAAACATTTTATATTATTGCTGAAATTTATGACGATTTTGAATCTTGGACAGACGAACAAAAAGCAAACGCTCCCCGTATCTATACGGAATCAGATTCTTATGATTTCGGAACTGACACCTCAGGCAAAAGCATTACCCATACCTTTACCATTAAAAACGTGGGAAAAAGTCCGCTTTTAGTACGTAAAGTTAAAACTTCTTGTGGTTGTACAACCTTAAAACAAGTAAAAAGTGAAATACTACCGGGCGAAAGTGTTCCTGTCGAAGTTATTTTTAACACTCGTGGAAAAACCGGCAATCGAATGCAAAATGTTGATTTAATTACCAACGACCCACTACAACCCAAACTTTCGCTTTTCATAAAAGGAAACCTCATAGAAATCCGAAAATAAATAGAGCATAATGTCTAATTCATTAGTGGTATACAACACCTTAAGTAGAAAAAAAGAAACATTTGTCCCTATACATCCACCTTTTGTAAGCATGTATGTATGCGGTCCTACGGTTTACGGCGAACCTCATTTAGGACATGCACGCCCTGCTATCGTTTTCGATTTAGTATTTCGTTATTTAAAGCACTTAGGTTTTAAAGTGCGTTATGTACGCAATATTACAGACGTAGGTCATTTGGAAAATGATGCCGATGAAGGTGAAGATAAAATCATCAAAAAAGCACATTTGGAAAAAATAGAACCTATGGAAGTCGCACAAATGTATATTGATAAATATCATTTTGCGATGGATAAATTAAATGTACAACGCCCTTCGATTGAGCCGCGTGCATCGGGACATATCATCGAACAAATCGAAATGATAGAAAAAATAATAGAAAAAGGCTATGCTTATATAACAAACGGCTCCGTTTATTTCGATGTCCCTAAATTTGATAAAGACTTCGGTTACGGTAAATTATCCGGACGCATATTGGATGAGCTTATCGCCAACTCTCGTGAGTTGGACGGTCAATCCGAAAAACGCAATCCTGCCGATTTTGCTCTTTGGAAAAAAGCAGCTCCCGAACACATTATGCAATGGAATTCGCCATGGTGTAAAGGATTTCCCGGCTGGCATATTGAATGCACCGCTATGAGTACTAAATATTTAGGCGAACATTTTGACATTCACGGCGGCGGTATGGATTTATTATTTCCTCATCACGAATCGGAAGTATGTCAAAGCACGATAGCCAATGGCATTGAGTCGGTAAAATATTGGATGCATAACAATATGATTACCATTAATGGACAAAAAATGGGAAAATCTTTGGGTAATTTCATTACATTGGACGAGTTTTTTGAAGGCACACACCCTAACCTTCAACAAGCATTTTCGCCAATGACCATCCGTTTTTTCATTTTACAAGCACACTATAGAAGTACGCTCGATTTCTCGAACGAGGCTTTACAAGCTGCTGAAAAAGGATTGAATAAACTCTTTGAAACTTACCGCACTTTGGTAGATTTAAAACCGACAAGTAATTCTACTAACGAAGAAGTCGAAAAAGAAATAAAATCGCTATTTCAACAAAGCAGCAATGCTTTAAACGACGATTTCAATAGTCCGATGGTCATTGCCAATCTTTTTGATGCAAGCCGTATCATCAATACGGTAAAAGCAGGAAATCAAACAATAAGTCAAGAAAATAAAAACACTTGTTTGCATTTATTCGATACTTTTTTATTCGATATACTTGGATTAAAACAATCCGATGATACTAAAAATCAAGATAATTTAGAAAACGATTTAATGCAAATCATTCTTTCTTTACGTAGCGAAGCCAAAAATCGCAAAGATTATGCGACGGCTGACAACATACGTAACTTATTAACTGATATAGGAATTACAATAAAAGACACCAAAGAAGGCGTCGAATGGTCAAAATAAAACAACACTCAACATCATGTTAAATTATATTAATTGGAACGTAGACCCCTTTTTATTTGAAAAAGGACCGCTTCGCATAGGATGGTATGGTTTATTATTAGCCTCAGGCTTTTTTATAGCCTATTTAATTTTTCAAAAAATAGTCGTTCGCGAAGGTTTTCCACAAGACAAAGCCGATAAATTTTCCCTTTACACCGCACTTTGGACAATAATTGGATTACGTTTAGGACATTGTTTATTTTACAGTTGGGATTATTTCAAGCACCATCTCTTAGAAATTTTTATCCCATTTGTCGAAACGGCAGACGGCTGGCGCTTTACCGGATTTCAAGGATTAGCAAGCCATGGGGCTGCCATTGCCGTTATTTTGTTTGTCTTCTATTATACTCATCGCCATAAAATCAATATCCTATGGCTGTTAGACCGCTTGACGATAGCCGTTCCGCTTGCTGCTGCCTTTGTAAGATGCGGCAACTTAATGAACTCCGAAATCATTGGCGTAGTAACCGAACAGCCATGGGGCTTTATTTTTAGACGCTTAGAAGGAACTGACGAATGCTGTGAGCCAAGACATCCGACACAACTATACGAAGCAACCGTCTATTTTCTTCTGTTTTTATTTCAACTATGGTATTATTTTAAAAGAACCAAAGGAAAAATATATGCAGGTAGAACAACGGGAATATTTTTCTTTGTCGTATTTACAGCACGCTTTATCATCGAATTTGTCAAAAAAGAACAAGTAGATTTCGAAATCGGAATGACACTCAATATGGGACAATGGCTTAGCATTCCGTTTATATTGATAGGAATAGCTTGTTTAATCTATTCGCAGAAAAAGAAATACATCTATAATCCGGCTGAAAATAAAAGAAAGAAATAAGACGACCGACTTTTTATTTCAATAAATCACTGTAAGCGATTTCTATCCACACCCTGTATTTTTTAGCCATAATTTGCTTGTTATCACTATCCGAATCGCCAAGTGCATGTTTTAAGTTTAATCTCGTACGATGAAATGAATGGCAAGTATTGACTATTTTGTTTTGCAGTTCATACAATCGGCGACGATGCCACTCATTGCGAATTTCATACTCTTCGTAATTCCAAAAAGAAGGATAAGCAATCAATGCCGAAGTTTGAAAAGGTGCTAAAAATTCATGCAAAAAAGCATTATACTTATTTCGTAAAAGTTCAAAATCGACAAGCACACGGAAAATAAAAGGAAAACGAAACTGTATCAAATGCTTTGCAATGCGTATTTCTATATCATTGACCGAAAAATACATCTCCCCATCGCTATCCGTATGTTGATAAGTAAGCGATTGTGCTATTTCAGGAATTTTATAGTTTTCGAGCTGTGCCTGAACATCCAAAGCATTCTGTAACAAATCTTTTATATCCATTTGCAAACAAAGTGATAGTATTTCATCTTGTTGTTTAATGTCCAACCGATGGTCGGCTATCCATATCAAATGAGCTTGTCGCATAGCATTAATAATTTTTCTCTTAAAAAGATGCAAATATAAAAAAATTATCGTTATGTCTTTGTCTACATTTTTCTTTTTACTACTTTTGTAAAAAATATACATATGCAAGTAAACGATCAAGTGATTTTAGGCATCGACCCCGGCTCCAATATTATGGGTTACGGATTGATTCACGTTAAAGACAAACATCCGTCGCTCATCAAAATGGACGTACTTAAATTAAACAAAAACGATTCACAATTACTGAGAATGAAGCATATTTTTCATTTTACTTTACAACTTATTGAAGAATATTTGCCCGATATTATGGCGATAGAAGCTCCTTTTTTCGGCAAAAACGTACAATCTATGCTCAAATTAGGAAGAGCACAAGGCACCGCCATCGCCGCTGCCCTTTATAAAGATATTCCCGTATTTGAATATTCTCCGAAAAAAATAAAACAATCCATCACAGGAAGAGGAAGCGCTTCGAAAGAGCAACTCTCTAGTATGCTCTACCGCATTTTAGACATCAAAGAAGAACTTCCTTGCTATCTCGACGCTACTGATGCTCTTGGTGTTGCACTGTGCCATTACTATCAATCCAATGCAATAGTTACATCGGGAAAATACAACAACTGGGAAAGTTTTATTTCTAAAAATACTGATAGAATTATAAAATAAAAATTGCATGCAACGCCTATTTAATTGGATTAAAAATAAAATATACTGGATAAAACTGTTTAGAAAAGACCTTGCTACCTATCCTAGTAAGAATATCTCTTTTAAAGAAAAAACATTTGCTTTTTTCAAAGGCTTCTATCCTTCTATATTGTTAATTAACGGTATTAATAAAAAAAACCATCACCTCTTCCTCTCTACCTACGATTATGCGATAACACCTTCTCCCAATGAACCTTTTAAGGTAATAGCAGAAAACAAATTAAATATTTATTTTCTATTAAAAGATTATCCGGAATTCCTTCCTAACTATTATTTCTATAAAGATACGAGCGGTTTTTTACCTTTATACAAGCATAATAAAGAAACGTATCGCTTGGACATCGAACATTTTATTGATTTTTTGGAAGAAAAAAAATGTTTAGCCTGCAAACCCTGCCTATCGCGTTGGGGTGAAGGATTTATGAAAATAGAGAAAAAAAATGAATTCTTTATTAATAACAAGCCCTACTCTACCCTTGAATTTATTGCGACTATACTCCCTTTAAAGCATTATATAATTACAGAATACGTTGAACAACACCCTTATGCACAAGAAATCTATCCTCACAGCGTCAATACGGTACGATTGTTATGTATATGGAATAGCGAAAAAAAATCCTTTGAGTTAGTCAATGCTTTTCACCGATTCGGAAGCGACAATCAAACTATTGATAACCTAAGAAGCGGAAGTGGAATAGCGGTTTTTATTGATTTGGAAAACGGTCGTTTTACCGACACCATTATCAGCAATCCCCATAAAAAAGGGTTTAAGTTTGAAAACATTACAACTCATCCTACTACTCATAAAGACATCACTCAAATAGAAATTCCCAACTGGAACTACATAAAAACAAAAATCATAGAAATAAGCAATCAGCTTTCATTTTTAAAGTTCGTAGGCTACGACATTGCCATCACCAAAGATGGCTTCAAAATTTTAGAAATAAATTTAAAACCGGGCATGCAAAGCCTACAAGTAGGAAAACCTTTGTTAGCACATAAATGGATTAAAAAAACCTTACTCTCTCAATAACATGACAATAAAAGAAATATGGAATCAGGTTTTTAACACCCTCAAAAGCATAGAAAACGAAAGAGAAGCTGCAACAGTAAGTTATTATTTATTAAAACATTACACAGGATTAGATAAAATAAACATCAGCTTATATCCCCATAAAAAAATAGATAGTAAAACAATTGCAAAAATTCAAAATGCTCTTGAAAAACTAAAACAACATCAACCCATACAATACATTATCGGCAAAGTAGATTTTGGTGGAATAAGCATCAACGTCAATCGGGATGTGTTAATTCCACGTCCGGAAACGGAAGAATTATTTTATTGGCTCACAACAGAACATGCTGATTTTAAAGGAAAAATAATTGACTTATGTACGGGAAGCGGCTGTATTGCCATTGCTTTTGCAAAAAAACATCCGCAAGCCGAAGTGTTAGGCATAGACCATTCTTTAAAAGCATTAAAGGTAGCAAAAGAAAATGCACGACTCAATAATGTCAATGTTGCTTTTGAATGCCACGATATTCTAAGTCGGGAATTTAGAGAAATATCTTTTCCTACCTACGATATTATTGTCGGCAACCCGCCTTATGTGCGAGAATCGGAAAAAAAAGATATGCACCCCAAAGTAGTGAACTACGAACCAAGCCAAGCCCTGTTTGTAACTGACGAACAACCACTAATATTTTACCATGCTATCTTTTTATGGGCTAACCGACATCTTTCACCGAAAGGCAAGCTTTTTATTGAAATCAACGAAAATTTAGCCAAAGAAACAATGCAATTACTTCAAGCATTTAACTTCACTACTATTGAACTTCGCTACGATATGCAAAACAAAGCTCGCATGATAAAAGCCGAAAAAATCCTTGATTAAATCGTACGGGCGAATTGCATTCGCCCAAAAAACCGGCGAATTGCATTCGCCCAAAAAAACCAGCGAATTGCATTTGCCCAAAAAAACCACGAATTGCATTCGCCCAAAAAACCAGCGAATTGCATTCGCCAAAAAAAAGCCAGCGAATTGCATTCGCCCATATATTCCAGAAAAAATACAAGCGGGCGTATGCGATACACCCGGCGTACGGGCAAATTGCATTTGCCTATATTTGCATTCGCCTATATTCGCCCTTATCCGCTCCATTTCATTAAGCAAACGCATCATTTTGTTGAAATAACAACCCCTTTTTCATTAAATACAGCTAAGCCGCTAGACCAAGTTCCTATCCATTTATTGCCTTGTGCATCTATGCCAACAGACATAACACCATTATCAGGCAAACCGGAATTTTCCGTATTATACACCGTCCAATTGACACCATCAAATTTGGCTAAACCACCATTTTTTGTTCCTATCCATTTGTTTCCCTGAGCATCTACGGCAAGAGAATGAACTCTATTATCAGGCAAGCCGGAATTTTCCGTATTATA
>JAAYQB010000064.1 GCA_012519525.1 Bacteroidales bacterium
AAAATAAATATGTTTATAAAGTTAGTTATTTTTCTAATCTTACTTCATTGTCCAGAGTGAATATTTATTTTGATGTTAAAACGAGAAAATTATGGTATATGGAATTGGGTTTTAATCATAATGGTGGTATTATTAGGTAATTTCCCATCTACGGCAGTATCCCACCTTATTCTTTTTAACCGCAAAGAACGCAAAGAGTTTACGCAGAGGACGCAAAGAAACTCTGCGGTAAAAAAATAAAAGAAAGGTAAATAGTTATTTTTTATTGATTGAAACAAATAAAAGTATACTTTTGCAAAAAAATAGAAGTTATTTTAAATAACCAATAATCATGAGGAAAAAGGCATGCTGTTATATTATAATTGTTTCTTTGTTATTTGTTTGTTTTGCTTGTATTTCAAAATCTAAAAATTACTGTAAAGATCTTTTTATTTCATGTAAAAATGGCTTATATAGAGGTTCAAACTTAGATACTAGTGAAGTACTATCTCATTTTCCAAAAACAATTTGTAGAAATAAACATCAACGACTTTTAACACTGCCTCTTTTTGGCAGTAATAGTGATGGACTTATGTATTTAGAGTCAATATCATCTACGCAAATAAACACAATTAAGGCAAGTTTTTCATTTAAAGATTCTGTTTTATACTATTCCCCTGATGCATTTAGAATACGGCGTTTTATTATCAATGATACAGCTACTTTTTTTGATACTTCTGTATTGGCTCGTTATCCTGTTCCAACTTTTTATTTAGGATTAAATAATCGAGGTAAACTTCACAAAGAATGGTTATACGAGGTAGATTCAGTAAAAAATTTATGGAAACAAACGGTATACATTGTTCCTAAGGACTTAATGGTTTATATTATTGACGCTAAAGATGGTTTTTTTGGAAAGAAAAAGAGCATAATCTTCCTCGTCCTTTTTTGGGAAAATGGACATCCGGTTATTCAAGAGGCATTGCAATATCTGAAAAAGAAAAAATTATTTGTTATTGGATTATGATATGGTAATAATTACAATGTCCCACCTTATGTTTTTACGAAATAGAAAAATCAAACTATGTTACACGTATTAAACAATTATTCAATACTAAAATCAATTTAGAATAGCATGAAATTAAAAAAGAGAGTTTGTTTATTAATTTTGATATTCAATACATTTCTAATAGAACTTGTGTATTGTCAGATTCGTGAATATAAATTTTTACCACGAAATGATAATTTTGTTGATACTCTTTTATATTCAGGGTTATGTGATATGTTCCCGCTACATATTTCTACACAAAGAAACATTACAGATTCGACCTTTATTTTTACCAGAATATTTTGTCAATCAGATACTTTTCACTGTTGCAATATAATATTTAAAATAGATTTGTCAGGTAATTGGTATATTGTCGAATCAGATAAAGAAATTCTTTTTTTCGACAGCAGAGAACAAGCTATTAAATCAGTATACTTGGAACAACAATGCAATAAAGATATTCTAGTACGAGATAAAATAACAATAAAAAATATTATTTTACATGAGTTTGGGATTAATATAAGAGGATGGATAAGTACTACTAGTCTATATTGGTTTAGTGAAAAATATGGAATTGTTGCATATAGAGGAGATTTTTGTCTTTATGTTAGAGATGATTTTATAGAACAAGTTCTTAATAAATAAAGTGATTTTAGTAG
>JAAYQB010000065.1 GCA_012519525.1 Bacteroidales bacterium
ATTTTGGAAAAGAAAAGAGCAGCTATAGAGGTGGCTACAGGCTCGGCGACTGCACTTATCGAAGCGATTAAGCTAATCGGAATTGCAACTACAAAGGCAGCTCCTGGAGACCCTTATTCGTTAGTAGCAAGAATTGCAGCTGCGTTGGCAGCAGCATTGACCGTAGTGAGTGCGGTTACAGCTGGAATTGCAAGAGTAAAAGCTATACAAATTCCCGAATTTTGGGCAGGTGGTGAAGCACAAGAAGGACAATTGATTAGCGTTGCGGAACGTGGCAAGGAATTGGCAATCGGCGAAAGCGGGCAATCCTACATGTTTGACAAACATACCGTTTTATTTGCACCTGAAAAAATGCGTATTTTCTCAAATAAAGAAACCAACAAAATTTTGGAAAAGCAGACCATAAATAACGTTTACGAAAAATCGAATAATGTTAGCTTGACAATTGCTATTGATAACGAACGCCATAAGAAATATTTTAAATTGAATTAAAAACACTAAAATTATGTTGAATATTAGAGCGATACTAAAAAATTTAAGAACAAATCAAACCTATACGGTAAACCATATACCTACCGAATTAGCAAAGTTGCAAATTAAAGGCAAATTTGACATTAAATTTCCTTTCGGATTTAATCGTGGAATTTCAGCAGAAAAAGTGAAATTTGTAAAAGCTGAAAGACAGTTGCTTTTAGCTGATTATGAAGCTTGGGGAGCTTCGGCAAATTGGGAGATGTCTATTTTTTACGGCAATTTGACGCAACCTTTAACCGTTACCTTAGATTTTACGGATATCTCCTGGGATAGTGTTAGCTTTGAAATCGGTTTTAAAATAACTCCGCTCCTTGACCGTGTCCGTAACTTTGAAAAAACAAACGAATTTATTTCATTTACGCCGCAAAATTTTACGCTAAAAGCAATAGTACCACAAAGTTTTCAAGCAAATTTTAAACACATCAACTTAAACCCCGATACTGTTACGATAGCGAATATAAAAAGTGAGGGACTAGTTGATGTGAACGGGCTCGAGTACAACATGGCTATCCCCGACAAAAATGATGCGATAGTTGTTTTTCGAGTTACTCAAAAAACGGCAGCACAAGAAGATTCATATTTTACTCTAAATGTGAAATTTCAACACCTTTATATTGGAATGTTTCCTTTAGCCGGCATAATAACACTAAAATTAAAAACCGATTACCTATTTTATTATATGGATGGAACGCACGAATACGTTAACCAATTAGAAGACATCTGTGCAAGTGCAGAATTATTTAAAGAAACAGAGTTGCAGAATGTCGGTACTTTTCTAAAAAATGGGGAATTAAGCACTTTGCCGTCGAATCCCGCAAAACCTTTAGTAGATGTTTTTTTAGTCACTTATCTTGAAGTTGATGCGCCGCTCGCCGTTTTGTATAGCTCAACTGGTATATGGTGCGACCACATTTTCATAAATCATAATTATACACAAATTAACGATGTTGTGAAAGGCGTACGCATGTCGGATTATTTACGAAAAGTAAACGATTTGGCTGGAGAACCTATTTTCGACACTTGGGCACTACTTACGGCAAGTGGTGTAATTATTTCATCTACTAATTTTATGTCAAATTTCAGCACGAGTTTGAAAGGAAAACTAATGGATATTTTAGAAGCATTTTCGATTGTTACTAATTCTGGTTTTATTGAAATCGATAATAAATACAGAATTATCTCTATTCCTTCTGTTAAATTTAGTGGCGAACCTATTGAATTGACTGACTTTTCAGACGTAAACTATGAGCCTATTGAGCAAATTATTGATTTTGAAATTGGAGACGACAAGGAGGTCAAGTTTCAGATGTTGCCACGCCTTTTTGAGAAAAGAAGATATTACACTGGAGTCGACACCCTTGCAAATCTTGATACCATGATAATTAAACCAAAAGTTATTACAAGCGGAGAAGTAATCATTAACAAGTTAATCGATAAGAAATATGATGACGATTTGGTATTTCTGAAAACTAAAGTCACGAACCATGAAATCTTTGAAACCGTCTTAAACCAATATTTTTCAAATCAAAACATCATCAATAGACTTGCAACGCTACTCAATAGCTTTTTCACAGCTTCGGTAAGCAATATTTATTACAGAAACAGTCAAAATGATGTAATTGCACACAATTTGCAAACTACAAATAGACTTTTTGCGAAATATTATCGAAATATTACAACGCCTGCGACAAACAGCGTTATTTCTGCACTAACCAGCACATACAAACTGTTTAAAATTGGCGATAGAAAGTATCTTCCTGTTGAGTATTCTCTAAATTTAGAGCCAAACACGCTTAATATCAAGTTGTTGGAAGTTTTGTAGTTAAGAAATAAATTTGCATAATCAAAATATTAGTAGTATTTTTGTATTGTTTTTTTAATTATATCAATAAGCCTCTCAGGCGCGTCTTTGGCAGCATACTTGAGGG
>JAAYQB010000005.1 GCA_012519525.1 Bacteroidales bacterium
AAAAATAGTATATATTGCAAAATATTTTACAATATTAAAAGTTATTATTAAACAGACTAACGTTATTTTTTAATTTTAAAACAACTATCCCATGGCAATAGAAGATACAACAAAAAAACAAGAAAAAAAGAGTTTAAAAAGCAATATCTATTTCAAAATAGGCACAATTGTAACTATTGCATTGTTACTTCTCATTCCTGCAGCAATGATTAAAGGTTTGATACACGAAAGAGAAGCAACACAACAACAAGCAATTAGTGAAGTGAGTTCTAAATGGGCAGAAGAGCAGACAATTTCCGGACCTTTTATTTCTATTCCCTATTACCGTTATGTAAAAGAAATTTCGCCAAAAGACTCAGCAGAAAAAATTGTGCAAATCAAAGATTACATACATATATTGCCTTCGCAACTCAAAATTTCAGGAAGTATGAATCCTGAAAAACGACAAAGAGGGATTTATGAAATCGTCGTTTACAACTCAAAACTTGATATTTCCGGAACATTTAACAATCTTGATATTGAATCACTTGACATTAAGCCTGAAAATATTCTTTTTGACAAAGCAGAATTTGTGGTCGGTATTAACGACCTTAGAGGAATTGAAGAACAAGTGAAATTATCGTGGAATAACGATAAAATATCTTTTAATCCCGGTGTTTCGTCAAACGATATTGTAAGTTCCGGTATTAATGCATTAATCAACATTAATCCAAATGACAGTTCAAGTTATAATTTCAATTTAAGTTTAGACCTTAAAGGAAGTCAACTTTTATACTTTACACCGGTTGGAAAAGTTACAGACATTGATTTGGTTTCCGATTGGGCAAATCCGAGTTTTAACGGTGCCTTTTTACCCGATAAAAGAGAAGTAACAGCCAAAGGGTTTACAGCCAATTGGAACATATTGCATTTAAATAGGAACTATCCTCAAATTTGGACAGGTAGCAGACATTCAATCAGCGAGTCTTCATTTGGTATTGACCTACTTCTTCTTGTTGACAACTATCAAAAATCTTATCGTTCTATTCGTTATGCGATTTTATTTATCACATTTACATTTTTAGTTTTCTTCTTCATTGAAGTTTTCAACAAGGTTTTCATTCACCCGATTCAATACATTCTTGTGGGTGTCTCATTAGTTGTTTTCTTTACGCTTTTGCTCTCAATTTCAGAACACTTAAATTTTAACTTTTCTTTCATTATTTCCGCTGTGGCGACATTGTTACTAATTGCCGGTTATGTACGGGCAATTTTAAAATCGGGCAAACTTGCCTTGCTAATTTCGGGTATTTTGGCAGTTCTTTACGCATTTATATTTGTAATTATTCAGCTTCAAGACTATGCATTGTTAATTGGAAGCATTGGCGTATTTGTCATACTGGGACTTGTAATGTATTTCTCACGAAAAATTGATTGGTACAGCTTGAAATTAGGTGAAAAGCAAAAATAAATTATCTCTTTTTATCTTTTAAGTCTTTCTTGCAGAACTCAAAATTTTTACTACTTTTGTAGCGGTTTTAAAATCAATACATACAAATTTTGAATAAGATAGCTATCAAGACTTTAGGTTGCAAATTAAACTTTAGCGAAAGTGCCGGTATAGAAAGGTTATTGCTGGCAAAAGGCTATCGTATTGTATCTTTTGAAGAAGCTGCCGATATCTATATTATCAACACTTGTGCAGTTACTGCGGAAGCTGAAAAAAAATGCCTTTATTACGCTCGTTCCGTCAAAAAGAAATATCCTCAATCTAAAATTGCTTTTATAGGATGTTTTTCTTCTCTTCGTTCCCAAACCTTAATGGATGGTAAAAAAGCCGATATTGTATTGGGTAGCAACAATAAAAACTTAGTTGTAGAAAAAATAGATGCCTTATTTCAGGCTACACAGCCCAGTGTTCCTTTATCGGAAAAAGAAGATAAAACATCTTTTTTTTCGGCTTATTCGCTGCATGAACGCACGCGTTCGTTTTTGAAAATACAAGACGGTTGCGATTATTTTTGCACTTATTGTACTATCCCCTACGCACGTGGTAATAGCCGCAGCGATACGGTTCAAAATGTGATAAAAAATGTAAAAGACATTGTTGCTCACAACATAAAAGAAATTGTACTTACAGGTGTCAACATCGGCGATTTTAAAACCCAAAAAGGAGAAAACTTCTTTTCTCTTTTGCAGCAAATAATAGCAATAGAAGGTTTGGAACGCCTTCGCATATCTTCTATTGAACCCAATTTGTTAACCCGTGAAATACTTCAACTAAGTGCTGAAAGTGAAATAATACTTCCTCATTTTCATATTCCTTTACAGTCGGGTAGCAATACGACTTTAAAAAAGATGAAACGCCGCTATAATAAAGAAACTTTCGGAGAAAAAATAATGGAAATCAAACAACTAATGCCGGATGCTTGCATTGCTGTTGATGTCATTGCAGGTTTTCCGAGCGAAAGCGAAGAAGATTTTATGGAATCCTATCTTTTTATTAAAAATTTACCTATTAGCTACTTACATATTTTCCCCTATTCAAGACGAGCAGGAACACCGGCTTATCACCTGCCCGAGCAAATACCTACATCTATCAAAAATCAACGTACACAGCAATTAATCGAATTATCGAATGAGAAAAAGCATCAATTTTACGCAGAAAATATTGGAAGTGTTCGTAGTATTTTATTGGAATCGGCGACATCTGACAATCGAATCGTCGGTTTTACCGACAATTATATCAAAGTAGCCGTCGAAGGAAGCCGAGAACTTATTAATTCAATACAAACAGTTAGCTTAGTTGACTTTATTGACAAAGATACGTTAAAAGGCAAAATAATCGTAAAATAATTGTGGACTTTAATTTCAAATGTTCAAAAAAAATCATACCTTTGCATAAAAAAGAGCTTTCTTTTAATTAATTGATAATTATTGTATATTTAAAAATTATATCTACAAAATGAGTGAAGATAAAAAAATTATTTTTTCCATGGTAAATGTAAGTAAAACATTTAATCCGGGAAAACAAGTATTGAAAAACATCTATTTATCTTTTTATTACGGAGCTAAAATAGGTGTCTTAGGTTTAAATGGTTCGGGAAAATCTTCTTTACTAAAAATCATAGCAGGCGAAGATAAGGCTTTCAATGGCGAAGTTGTTTTTTCGCCGGGTTATTCGGTTGGTTATCTTCCTCAAGAGCCTGTTTTAGACAATACTAAAACAGTGAAAGAAGTTGTAATGGAAGGTCTTTCCGAAATAGTAGACATTTTAAAAGAGTACGAGGAAGTCAATAATAAATTTATGGAACCTATGAGCGATGATGAAATGAATCGCCTCATTGAACGTCAAGGAGAGCTTACAGAGCTTATTGAGCAGCATGATGGTTGGGAGTTAGACGCTAAGCTCGAACGTGCTATGGATGCACTCAATTGCCCTGAATCGGATACTTCTGTAGCCGTTCTTTCGGGTGGCGAACGCCGAAGGGTAGCTTTGTGCCGTCTTTTGCTGCAAGAACCCGATATATTATTATTAGACGAACCTACCAACCATTTAGATGCCGAATCGGTACAGTGGTTGGAAATGCACTTACAGCAATACAAAGGAACTGTAATAGCCGTTACTCACGACCGTTATTTTCTTGACAATGTGGCTGGTTGGATACTTGAACTTGACCGTGGAGAAGGTATTCCTTGGGAAGGCAACTATTCGTCATGGTTGGAACAAAAAGCCAACCGCTTGAAAATGGAGCAAAAACAAGAATCGAAACGCCAAAAAACCTTAGAACGCGAATTGGAATGGGTACGTATGTCGCCCAAAGCTCGTCAGGCTAAATCGAAAGCACGTTTAAACGCTTACGATAAATTGTTAAACGAAGATGTCAAAGAAAAAGAAGAACGTTTAGAAATATTTATCCCCAATGGACCTCGTTTAGGAACGCAAGTTATTGATGCTATTAACGTAAGCAAAGCATACGACAACAAATTACTCTATGAAAATCTCAACTTTTCACTTCCGCCCAATGCTATCGTAGGTGTTATCGGACCCAATGGAGTAGGAAAAACAACACTTTTCCGCCTCATTATGAACATTGAACAACCGGATAAAGGAGAATTTAAAATAGGCGAAACAGTTGTGTTAGCTTATGTTGACCAGCAACATATAGATATTGACCCTGAAAAAAGTGTGTGGGAGGTCATTTCGGGCGGAAACGAACAAATGCAATTAGGAGGAAGACTCATAAATTCAAGAGCTTATATCGCTCGCTTTAACTTTAGCGGAAACGACCAAGGTAAAAAAACGGGTGTACTTTCCGGAGGAGAACGCAACCGCTTACATTTAGCCATGGCTTTGAAATCGGAAGCAAATGTATTACTTTTAGATGAGCCTACTAACGATATTGATGTTAATACTTTACGTGCTTTAGAAGAAGCATTGGATAATTTTGCAGGCTGTGCCGTTATCATTTCCCACGACCGTTGGTTCCTTGATAGAGTTTGTACACATATTTTAGCTTTTGAAGGTAATTCGGAAGTATACTTTTTTGAAGGTTCTTTTACCGAATACGAAGAAAATCGCAGAAAACGTTTAGGCAATATTACACCGCAACGGGTAAGATATAAAAAATTAATGGCATGAAAACAAAGCATTTATACATATTGATTGGCAGTATTGTATTTTCAATTATTATCGGATTATTATTGATAGCTCAAACCATTGAAAAGAAAATAGAAGACAATGATTATCAACAAGCATTTACAACTTCTTATCTATTATTCTCTCCGCCTCTACCCGACAGTTTTTCTTTCGCCAACGAACCCGTTCCTTTGGATAAATACGATGTGAGAGAAGCCTTAGACAGAGAGGTGTTGGTCAATGTTTATTGGCAATCCAATCTCTTACTCTATTTTAAACGTGCCGCTCGCTATTTCCCTATTATAGAGCCTATATTAATAGAAAACAATGTCCCTATCGATTTTAAATATCTTGCTGTGATAGAAAGCGGATTAGCCAATGTAGTTTCTCCTTCGAATGCGGTAGGATTTTGGCAGTTTCTTAAAGTTACAGGCGAAAGTTTCGGTTTAGAAATTAATAGTAATGTTGATGAACGCTATCATTTAGAGAAAGCAAGCAAAGCAGCTTGCGATTATTTAAAAAACTCTTACTCTATTCACGGCTCTTGGACAGCCGCAGCAGCGGCTTATAATATGGGCGATGGAGGTTTTAAACGTATGACAACACAACAAAAAACCTTATCTTATTGGAACCTACTGTTAAATACCGAAACAGCACGCTATGTTTATCGCATATTAGCCGTTAAATTACTCTTCGAAAATCCGGAAAAATATGGAGTAACACTCAGATATAAAGACTTATACCAACCTATTCCCTATCATAAAATAAAAGTCGATACAAGCATTGCTAATCTTACCGATTTTGCCATTGCACAAGGTATTGATTATAAAACTCTCAAAGATTTTAATCCGTGGCTAAGAAGCAATACGTTGCCGAATAAAAGTACAAAAGTGTATGAAATCATTATTCCTGAAATACCCTATTTAAGCTATCAAAAACAAATCGAAAACATTCGACAATTCGATTTGTATAAAGGAGAGAAAAAGAACTAATTA
>JAAYQB010000006.1 GCA_012519525.1 Bacteroidales bacterium
AGGCAAGCCGGAATTTTCCGTATTATACACCGTCCAATCGGTACCATCAAATTTAATTAAGCCCCTTGCTCCTATCCATTTATTGCCCTGAGCGTCTATGACAAGAGAACTAATATAAATAGAAGACAAGTCGAATTTACCTGCATTATACACCCTCCAATTAAACCCGTCAAATTTGACCAATCCGCCACCCCAAGTTCCTATCCATTTATCGCCCTCTGCGTCTATAGCAATAGACTCAATATTATTATTAAGCAAGCCGGAATTAGAAGTATTATATACCGTCCAATCGGTACCATCAAATTTAATTAAGCCATACATAGTTCCTATCCATCTATTTCCATAACTGTCGATGGCAATAGAAGTAACAAAATTAGAACTTGAAGGCAAACCCGGGTAGTTTGTATTGATAAAAATCGTTTCACGGGTGTTTTTATTCAATTTTACTAAGCCACTACCATCAGTTCCTATCCATTTATTACCTTGACTATCTATGATAAAAGAAGTAATTCCATTACCAAATAAATCTAAATCAGAAGTATTATATGTTACCCAGTCAACATCATCAAATTTAGCTAAACCACCAAAATAAGTTCCTACCCATTTATTCCCCTGTGCGTCTATGGCAAGAAAAGTAATCCTATTATCAGGTAAGTCGGAATTATTTTTATTATACACCGTCCAATTGCTTCCATCAAATTTACTTAAACCATTTCTATCTGTTCCTATCCATATATTTCCCTGAGCATCTATGGCAAGAGAAGTAATTTTATTATCGGACAAGCCGGAATTAGAGGTATTATACACTGTCCTATTAATGCCATCAAATTTGATTAACCCCTTCCAAGTTCCTATCCATTTATTACCCTGTGCGTCTAAAGCAATAGAAGCAACATAATTAGAAGGAAAACCGGAATTAGAGGTATTATACACCGTCCAATTGACACCGTCGAATTTGGCTAAACCACTCCAATAAGTTCCTATCCATTTATTGCCCTGATTATCTATAGCAAGAGAAAGAATCCTATTATCAGGCAAACCGGAATTTTCCGTATTATACACCGTCCAATTGACACCATCAAATTTGACTAAACCAGCCGAAGTTCCTATCCATTTATTGCCCTTATCATCTATAGCAAGAGAAGTAATCCTAGCATTAGGAAAGCCGGGATGGTTTTTAGTAATAATAATCTTTTCATGGGTGTTTTTATTGAGTTTTACTAAATTACCTCCTCTTGTTCCAATCCACAAATAATCTCCTTCGATGGCAATGGCTGTTACATGATTCCCATCGGTATTATAAGTAATCCATTGCGGATTTTGTGCTTTAGCTATGCATAGCATAAATAAAACAGCAAATAAAAAACTAATTTGTCTCATAATCAGCATATTTTATCAACATCTCTTAATTTCGTATATTTTAATATGATAGGTGCATTAACATCTTAAAATAACACTTTGCAAAAGTAAACATTTTTTTATATGCACTACTATTTATTACAAAAATTAAACATCATTGTTAGTATCTCATTTATTTAAAATTATTGAAAATCCTAAAAGTGGAAAAAAGGCATCATTTTGTTGAAATAACAACTCCTTTTTCATTAAACACAACCAAACCGTTATACCAAGTTCCTATCCATTTATTGCCCTGTGCGTCTATGGTAAGAGATTTAACATAATTCAATGGTAAATCGGAATTATCTTTATTATATACCGTCCAAGTAACCTCATCAAATTTGGCTAAGCCTACACCATCAGTTCCTATCCATTTATTTTCTTGTTCATCTATAACAACAAAAGTAATACTATTATTAGGCAAGCCGGAATTTTCCTTATCATATACCGTCCAAGTAACCCCATCAAATTTAGCTAAGCCTCCGCCATTAGTTCCTATCCATTTATTTCCTTGACCGTCTACGGCGATAGAACTAATAAAATTATGAGGTAAGCCGGAATTATCCGTATGGTAAATTGTCCATTTGGTCCCATCATATTTGACTAAACCAACCGAAGTCCCTATCCATTTATTGCCCTGTGCGTCTATGACTACAGAATAAATATCACTATAAGGCATGCCGGAATTACCTGAAGTATACACCGTAGAATTAGTCCCATCAAATTTGACTAAGCCTCCCAAAATTCCTGCCCATTTATTTTCCTGAGCGTCTATGGCAATAGAACTAACACAAATAGAAGAAAAGTAGAAATTATCTATATTACACATCGTCCAATTAAGCCCGTCAAATTTGACCAATCCTCCGCCCCAAGTTCCTATCCATTTATTTCCTTGTGCGTCTATAGCAAGAGACCTAACTTTATTATTAGGCAAACCGGAATTAAAAGTGTTATACACCGTCCAATTATTCCCATCAAATTTAACTAAGCCTCCGCCATTAGTTCCTATCCATCTATTCCCTTGACTGTCTATGGCAATAGAAGTAATAAAATTAGAACTTGAAGGCAAACTCGGGTAGTTTGTATTGATAAAAATCGTTTCATGGGTATTTTTACTCAATTTTACTAAACCACCACCATCAGTTCCTATCCATTTATTTTCTTGACCATCTATGATAACAGAAGTAATAATATTACCGGACAATCCGAAATCAGAGGTATTATATACTAACCAGTCAACATCATCAAATTTGGCTAAGCCACCTAAATAAGTTCCTATCCATTTATTGCCCTGAGCGTCTATGGCAACAGAAGTAATATCATTATTAGGTAAGTTGGAATTAGAAGTATTATATACCGTCCAATTGGTACCATCAAATTTGGCTAAACCATCTCTAGTTCCTATCCATTTATTGCCCTTACCATCTATGGCAAGAGACATAACATTATTATCAGGCAAAGCGGAATTATTTCTATTATATATCGTCCAATTAACACCGTCAAATTTGATTAAACCCCTCCAAGTTCCTATCCATTTATTCCCCTGAGCATCTACAGTAAGAGAAAAAACAGAATGAATAGGCAAGCCGGAATTATCTTTATTATATACCGTCCAATTAACACCGTCAAATTTAACTAAGCCTACACCATCACTTCCTATCCATTTATTTCCCTGTGCGTCTATGGCAAGAGATTTAACATAATTAGATGACAAACCTGAATTATTTTTATTATACACCGTCCAAGTACTCCCATCAAATTTAACTAAGCCTCCACCGGCAGTCCCTATCCATTTATTGCCCTTACCATCTATAGCAAGAGAAGTAATCATACAATTAGGGAAACCGGGATAATTTTTAGTAATAAAAATCTTTTTATGGTTTTTTTTATTGATTTTTACCAAGTCACCCCCTCTTGTTCCAATCCACAAATAATCTCTCTCAATAACAATGCTTGTTACATGATTTCCATCGGTACTATAAGTAATCCATTGCGGATTTTGTGCTTTAGCTATGCATAGCATAAATAAAACAGCAAATAAAAAAATAATTCGTCTCATAATCAGTATGTTTTATTAACACTTATTAATTTTGTATTTGTTAATATACGAGGTACATTAACGTTAAAATAACACCTTGCAAAAGTAAACATTTTTTTATATGTAATACTGTTTTTGTAAAAAAAACTCCTAAAAAAGGAAAAGTATATCGCACTTTGAGTGAATAGAAATAAGCCGAAAAACAACTATTCATCGGATGATTCAAATCATCCGATGAATGGATAACGCAATAAACTCACAACCAACTGAAAATCACACCTCCCCTCTTAGAGAGGGCAAGGGTGAGTCAAATCGGGTGGAATCAATAAAAGTAGATGTTAATAAAAGCAAATTGACTAATTTTGAATTTTTATCGGTCGATAGCATAAGCTAATATTTTTATATACTGATAATTATTATTTTTTTTCATAATTGTATATATCTTTTCAAAAATTTACGTTATATAAAACTGAAACATGTAATGATAATACGAAAATGATAGCTTATATTCAAGGAAAATTAATTGAAAAAACGCCTACTTATGCCGTGATAGACTGTAGCGGTGTAGGTTTTATGCTCAATATATCCCTTAACACCTACTCTGCCCTACCCGATGTCAATCAAGATTGTAAACTATTTACACATTTATCTATTAAAGAAGATGCACACACTTTGTATGCCTTTGCAAGCGAAGCCGAAAGACAAATTTTTCGCTTACTCATCACCGTATCGGGAATCGGCGTCAATACGGCACGCATGATTTTATCTTCTATCAATCATAGAGATTTAGTAACTTACATAAGTTCTGAAAATGCCGATATATTGCAATCCATCAAAGGCATAGGTGCCAAAACTGCACAACGTATCATTATTGACTTAAAAGATAAAATACTAAAAACAGATATCGAACCTACGGAAACATTGTTAGCAGCAAACAATAATAACGCCAACGAAGCGTTATCTGCACTGATATTATTAGGTTTTTCAAAGCAAGTTGCCGGAAAAGCTATTAGTAAAGTTCTAAAGTCATCTTCAGGCGACTTATCTGTTGAAGAACTCATTAAACATGCGTTAAAAATATTGTAGTTTTTAGATTAATATATTGAGGTGAAAGTAATAAAGAAATCTTACTACATATTTTATATATTATTACATCTGGTAATAATATATTCTTTTGTGCAAGTAGCCCATGCTAACAAACTTTTTTTTGATGCTTATATTTTTCCGAACGATACGGGAAAAAAAATAGTTCCACAACCTTCTACTAATCCGTTTCAACAAACGCCTTCCAGTCCGTTTTACTTAAAAGACCCTAAAAACTTCTCAACAAAAATTGAGTATGACCCTAAAAACAACAATTACAATTTCCAACAAAAAATAGGCAATACCAATTTTGGCAACCCCGGTAGCATGTCTCTCGACGAATACCTCCAATACGATATTCAAAAAGCGATGAGAGATTATTGGCGTCAACGTTCCGGCATTGGCATCAACACCGAATCGCAGCAAGGTATTATTCCTCAAATACGTGTGCCGAGCGAAGCCTTTGAACATATATTCGGAAGCAGTTTAATTGACATTAAACCTTCAGGCTCTGTCGAATTAAAATTCGGTTTAATTCACACCCAAAACGACAACACTTCTTTAAACACGGACGCACGCCGACAAACACGCTTCGATTTTGACCAAAACATTCAAGTCAATTTAAAAGCCAGCATAGGCGACAAGATACATTATAACATGAGTTATAGTACTGAAACCTCTTTTAATTTTGAAAATAAATACAAACTCGGTTATGAAGGAAAAGAAGATGAAATTATTAAATTAATAGAATTTGGCGATGTTAACCTTCCTTTAAACAGTACGTTAATACAAGGCTCGCAAACTTTATTCGGTGTCAAAACCCAATTGCAATTTGGAAAAACAACACTCACTACCGTTATTTCACAACAAAAAGGCGACAAAACCAATATTGTAGTCGAAAACGGAGCCGAAATGACGGAATTTGAGTTTAAAGCCGATGATTATGAAGAAAACAGACACTTCTTCCTTGCTCAATACTTCTATGATACTTACGGAGAAGCCATGGCAACACTGCCATTAATTAACTCAAAAGTTACGATTACAAAAATCGAAGTATGGAGAACCAATATAGGTTCTGCAGTACAGGAAAACAGAAATATCGTAGCACTTGCCGACTTAGGAGAAATTAACCCTCATAATGCCAATGTAAAACGTAATGCAGCCTATCGCCACAACTATCCTGATAGCAATGCAAACGATTTATTGCAAAACATGGACTACAATAAATTGAGAAATATTAATACGGCAAGCACTTATTTGGAAAGCAAAGGAATGGTTGCCGGCTTGGATTATGAAAAAATAGAATCTGCCAGATTATTAAGTCCCAGCGAATATACTTTTAATAGCAAACTTGGATTTATCTCATTAACTTCCAAGCTAAATGCCGACCAAGCATTAGCCGTAGCTTTTCAATACACTGTCATTGGCGACCCTAATATCTATCAGGTAGGACAATTTTCAAACGAAGTACAAACGCCGGGTTGTGTTATTGTAAAATTATTGAAAAGTACAGCCGTCAACACTAAAATTCCGATGTGGAAATTAATGATGAAAAACGTTTATTCACTCAACGCTTATCAAGTTTCAGGAGAAGAATTTCGTTTAAATATTCTTTATAAAGGAGAAGAAGGAGGAGTCGGATTAGGTTATTTCTCAGAAGTAAGCGAAGACTTAAAAGGCGTTTCACTCATACGTATTATGGGCTTAGACCGTCTGAACTATCAACAAGCGGCAATCCCCGACGGAGTTTTCGACTTTATTGACGGAGCTGCCACAGTTGGAGGAACCATTCAAGCCGAATACGGACGTATTTACTTCCCTACTGTCGAACCTTTTGGTAAAGATTTACGCGAAACATTGAAAAACAGTCCGGGAGCAGGCGATAAATATGCTTTCGATTCATTGTATACAACCACTAAAACCCTTGCTCAACAATATTCTGAAAAAAACAAATACTATTTGGAAGGACGCTATAAGTCCACTTACGGCAACGAGATATCGCTCGGTGTTTGGAACATTGCTCAAGGCTCCGTTACCGTTACTGCCGGAGGTGTTACACTCACCGAAGGAGTCGATTATTCTGTCGACTACAATGCGGGAACCTTGCGTATATTGAACCAAAACTATTTAAGTTCAGGCACACCCATCAATATTTCCGTAGAAAGCACCAACGTCATGGGAACCACAAAAACCATGTTCGGATTGCATGTCGACCATGCCTTAAACAAGGACATGGTAATAGGTGCTACCCTCTTAAATTTACGAGAAAGAACAGAAACTTTCAAAGTTAATTTTGGAGAAGAACCTATCAATAATACCATTTGGGGATTAAACTTTGCCATGCAAAAAGACGTTCGAGCAATTACAAAAGCTTTGAATTATCTTCCTATCTATAAAACCAAGCAAGAATCAAGTATTCAATTCGATGGAGAATTTGCACACTTTATTCCGGGACATACTCGCAGCATAGGTAGAGGCAATAAAGCACAACTGTATGTTGACGACTTTGAAGCAGCAAAAACAACCATTAATTTAACTACACCCGGTTTTTGGTTTTTAGCAAGCACACCTCAACACCAAACTAAAAAAGGCATGTTTCCTGAAGCAGCATTGGGAAGTGGCTTACAATACGGTTTTAATAGAGCTAAAATAGCATGGTACATTATTGACCCTCTCTTTCACAATAATAGCTCTTCAACACCTTCTAATATTACCGCAGACGACAAGTCGGAAATGTATTCACGACGTATTTTAATAAAAGAAGTTTTCCCTTATAAAAGCATTGACGCTACAAGTCAAGACCCTTATTTATCCGTATTAAATTTGGCTTTTTATCCGAAAGAACGAGGTCCTTACAATTATGATGCCTTAGGTGTGGCGGGAATTTCTGCAGGATTAAATAGCGACGGAAGTTTAAAAAATCCGGAAACTCGTTGGGGAGGAATTATGAGAAAATTAGAATCTACTGATTTTGAAACATCTAATATTGAATACATTGAATTTTGGATGATGGACCCATTTTATGGAAATCCTAATCACAGCGGTGGAAAATTATATTTTAATTTAGGAGATATATCGGAAGACATATTACGCGACGGACGGAAAAGTTTCGAACATGGATTACCACCCGACGGAAGTGATGAAAATGTTGATTATACGATATGGGGAAGGGTACCTAATACACAATCTATTGTTTCCGCTTTCGATAATTCGGTAGCTTCGAGAAAATACCAAGACGTTGGCTATGACGGACTTTACGACTCTTTGGAACGTATTCATTTCAGCGATTATTTAGCTACCGTAAAAGGAATCCTTAGTGCCGACGCATACACAGCAATAGCCAACGACCCTTCAGCCGATAATTACCACTACTTCAGAGGAAGTAAGTATGACAACGATAATATTAAAATATTAGAAAGATACAAATATTTCAACAATACGGAAGGAAATTCTCCTACCGACGATGATAACCCTGAAAAATATCCTACGCAATCCTCATCTTATCCCAATATGGAAGACATCAACAACGACAATACCTTAAGTGAAGATGAACGATATTATCAATACGTCGTTGAATTAAATCCTGATAAAATGCAGATTGGCGAAAGCTACATTGTTGATATTATGGAAAACCAAAATGTACGTTTAGAAAACGGCAAAGTAGTAGCTATCAAATGGTATCAATTTAAAATCCCGATTCGCAAACCCGACGAAGTGATAGGCAGTATTAGCGATTTTTCTTCTATCCGCTTTATGCGTATGTTTTTAAAAGGATTTAAAGAAGATGTTGTCTGCCGTTTCGGAACACTTGAATTAGTAAGAGGCGATTGGAGACAATACACAAAAGATCTTAAACAAAACGGAGATTATCCTATAGGAATCGTTAACGACAACACTAGTTTCTACGTATCTACTTTAAGTCTCGAAGAAAACTATCATCGCAAACCCATTCCTTATCGTATGCCCGGAGGTTTGGAAAGAGAAGAGATATACTCCCCTACCAATACCATTAAAGAACTCAACGAGCAAAGTGTTACCATGAAAGTAACCAACTTAATCGACGGCGATGCTCGTGCTATTTATAAAAACACCAACTTCGACTTCAGACGATTCAAAGTATTACGCTTTTATCTACATGCCGAAAAAGTATTTGAAGAAGAGCAACTCCAACAAGGTGATGTTACTTTCTTTATCCGCTTAGGCTCCGATGCTTCCGAAAATTATTACGAATATGAAATTCCTGTTGCTCTAACACCATGGTACACAAAAGACACTGCACTCATCTGGCCTTCAGAAAACAACATAGAAATCGAGTTACAAAAGCTAATAGATGCCAAACAAGAAAGAAACATAGCCAACAGAAGCGGTGCCGATTTCCCTCACAATGAACCCTATTTGGTAAGAGACGGAAAAAACACCATCCGAGTTGTCGGCGCACCTAACTTAAGCGATATCAACGTTATTGTAATGGGAATTCGTAATCCTAAAAAACGAAGCCTTGACGAAAAAGACGATATGCTGCCAAAATCAGTGGAAATATGGGTAAATGAGTTGCGATTAGGCAATTTCGAGGAAAAAGGAGGTTGGGCGGCAAGAGGTAATTTAAAGGTAAATCTTGCCGATTTAGGCGATGTGTCTTTAGCAGGTAGCATACGAACTGCCGGATTCGGTGCCTTAGAATCCAATACTTATACCCGCTTACAAGAAACAATAACGAATTTTGATGTCGCCACTAATTTACAGTTAGGAAAATTTTTACCCGAAAAATGGAGTGTTAGCATTCCCTTTCATTACGATTATTCAAGAACTACCAGCACCCCGGAATACAATCCTCTAAATCCGGACGTAAAATTAAAAAATGATTTAAAAACTTATACTTCTAAACACGATATAGATTCTATTAAAAAACAAACATTAGAAATCGTACAACGTCAAAACTTCAGCTTAATGAATGTCAGTAAAGGCAAAACAGGCAGTGGAAAAAATTATGTTTGGGGACTTGAAAACTTCGATTTTTCTTATGCTTATACCGAAAAAAACGTACAAGACATTAATTACGAATACGATGATTTAGTTACACATAGCGGTGAAATAGGATATACCTATGGCTGGAGTCCGAAAAACTATAAACCCTTTGATAAATTTCAAAAATTAAAATCCATCAAGTGGTTGCAATTACTCTATGACTTTAATTTTTATCTTCTTCCTAAGTCATTTTCTTTCTCTACCGATATTTATCGTTATTATCAAGAAAGTAAAATACGCAATAAAAGTCGGGGTATTATCATAACAGAACCAATGTATGTTAAAGCTTTTGAATGGTCGAGGAACTACACAATAGCATGGGATATCACTCAAGCACTCAAATTTGACTTTTCGGCTAAAGCCGAATCACTGATTGATGAACCTCAAGGAAGAATAGATACAAGAACAAAAAAAGATTCTATTTGGCACAATGTAGGAAAATTAGGACGAATTAATACTTATTCCCAAAATTTCAACGCCAGCTATCAAATACCTATTAATAAAATACCCTTATTTAGCTTTATAACCAGCAATGTTCGTTATGCTTCTACGTATCGTTGGGAATTAGCACCTCCTGCCATTGATTATCTTGGTAACAACATAGAAAACTCAAACACCAAACAGTTTAATATCAATGCCGGATTTACAGCTATTTACAACAAATCAAAATACCTAAGAAAAGTAAATCAAGGAACTTTCGGAAGCAGTTTATACGATAAACCTATTTTAAAATCAAAGCAAGAACAATGGAATAAAGAACAACAACAATTACGTGCAAGCAAAAACATCCTCAAAAACGACTCTACTGCCAACGAAGAAGAAGAAGAACCTAAACAAACTAAAAACTACGGTAAGGAAGTTTTAGATAATTTTCTACGTTTATTAATGTTAGTTAAAAATGTTTCTTTTTCTTATACCGAAGGAAACGGAATTTCCTTACCGGGATATATGCTTAGTCCTAATGTTTTCGGCTTATCTGTCAATGACAATTTCGCACCGGGTTTCCTCTTTGTCTTCGGACATCAAGAGCCTGATATTGTCGGCAAAGGTTCTCAAAACAATTGGCTCACCAATAGCGACTTGCTCAACACCCCTTATATGCAAAAACACAATAAGAACATGCAAATACAAGCTACGTTGCAGCCGTTCAGTAATTTCAGAATACAGCTTACGGCTACACGCAGCAATTCAACCACCGATCAATTTTATTACCTCGCCGACAGCAATGGCGTTTTCGACAAATACACCCGTCAACAAATAGGAAGTTTTAGCATAACAACAATCAGTCTTTCTACTCTGTTTGAACCAAAAAGAGAAAAAAATGCCAGCAAAAATTTTGAAACATTCAAATTGTATCGTTTAGCAATAGCACAACGATTGGCTGAAGACAGAGCTGCCCGTCAACCGAGCTATACAAAAGGAAATGATAAATTCCCTGACGGATATAGCAACTTAAGTCAAGATGTATTATTATATTCATTTATAGCAGCTTATGTAGGAAAATCTCCCAAAGAAGTGAATATTTCATCTCCATTTTTCAATATACCGCTTCCTAATTGGAACATTAACTACAGCGGATTATCAAAAATTCCGGCATTAAGCAAGTATTTCCAAAACATCACGATTGCACATGCCTACATGTGTACGTATCAAATTGGAGGCTATGCTACCAATCTCTTATACAATCCCGAAGATGGTGATTTACAAAACATACGCGATGCTTTAAACAATTTTATTCCCGTAATAGAATACGGACAAGTGGCAATAGTAGAAAATATGTCGCCGGTAATCTCATTGAATATAAGCATGCAAAACAGCTTTGAGTTCAAAGCCGAATGGAAAAAATCACGTAGCGTAACCATGAGTACTTCCAGTTTCCAAATATCGGAACAAACCAACAATGAATTCATTGTCGGAACCGGCTATCGAATCAAAGACATAAAAGTAACCTACAACTTTTCAGGAGTAAAACGTCAATCAATTAGTGATTTAATACTTAAATTGGATTTTTCTATTCGTGATAATAAAACCATCCTACGTAAAATAGAAGAAGGTGTAAATCAGCCTTCTGCCGGACAGATAATTTATTCTATTAACTTCCTTGCCGAATACGTGCTGACAAAAAATGTATCGCTGAAAGCCTATTACGACCACGTATTCAACAAGCCTGTATTATCGGGGAGCATATCGAGTCTAACTATCAATGCCGGAATTGGAGTGAAAATCAATTTTACTCAAATATAAACCTTAAATTATTAAGCTGATACACTAAATATCACTAACTTGTAGGATTAAACTTATCATATCAACTGTTTTTTGATAATTTTTTCTAAAAAAACAAAAAAAAGTTCTTTTTATAACGAAATATTTTATACTTTTGCAATTCTTAAAAAAGCAGGTATAAAGTCTGTCAAAACATAGCAAGTAATTAGAGAAATATAATACGATATAAAAATGAAGAGAACATTTCAACCTTCGAATAGGAAAAGAAGCAACAAACATGGCTTTAGAAAAAGAATGTCAACGGCAAACGGACGTCGTGTAATAGCTGCCCGCAGAGCCAAAGGCAGAAAACGATTAACAGTATCAGACGAAAAATTAGGAGGAAAGAAATTTTAATTCGATTTTACATACATGGACAAAGGAGAAAGTAATGCTTTATTGCTTTCTCCTTTCTTATATACCACTAACTCTAAATAGATAAAAGAAAAAATGATTTACCCGGCTAACTTTGAAAAAAAAATAGATTTTCACCAAATCCGATTTTTTTTAAAAGAAAATTGCATCAGCACTTTGGGTAAAGACAAAGTAGATGACATCGAATTTCAAACCGACATACATCTAATTACTGCTTTACAGGAAATTACTGAAGAATTTAGACAAATATTACTCTTCGAACCTTCCTTCCCGACACAAGATTATCTTGACATCCGACAAGCACTATCTCACTTGGAAATTGAAGGAACAGCAATTGACATAGAAACTCTTGGAAACTTAAGAGCCGTATTAAAAACCATACAAGATTGTTTGGTCTTCTTTAGAGTAAAAAAAGAAGAAGAAAAATACCCTTTTTTACAACAGCTTGGCGAAAACATAATAGTAGACAATGCACTTATTCAAAACATTAATGCAATAATAGACAGCAAAGGCAATATAAAAGACAATGCCTCACCGGAATTGCAAACCATTCGTCAAAAAATAAAAGCCAAAGAAACTGAAATACAAAAACAACTACATAAAATTATCTCACAAGCTAAAAAAGAAGATATTATAGAATCGGATACAAGTTTTACCGTTCGCGAAGGGCGATTGGTCATTCCTATACCGGCAGCACACAAACGCCGAATGAAAGGTTTTATTCATGACGCATCGGCAACAGGACAAACTTTTTTTATCGAACCGCAAGAAGTATTTGAAGCCAACAATTATCTTCGTGATTTGCTTTCGATGGAAAAAAAAGAAATACTCCGCATATTAAAAAACTTCACCGATTTATTGCGACCCGACATTTCTTCTATTAAAGAAGCTTTGAACTACTTAGGACAATTGGATTTTATCAGAGCTAAAGCCAAATTTACTTTAACGATAGATGCCGTTAAACCAATCATTAACAATCAATCCATTATCAATTGGAAAAAAGCAAAACATCCCATACTATATTTAAACTTTCAACATCAACAAAAAAAAGTCGTTCCTTTAGATATTGCTATTGATAATCAAAATCGTATATTAATCATATCGGGTCCCAATGCCGGCGGAAAATCGGTCTGCTTAAAAACGGTCGGATTGCTGCAATACATGTTTCAATGCGGACTTTTGGTACCCGTATCGGAACTTTCCGAATTTGGAATATTTCATAACTTATTCATTGACATAGGCGACGAACAATCCATAGAAAACGATTTAAGCACCTATAGTTCCCATCTGAAAAATATGGATACTATTTTAAAACATGCCGACGACCGCAGTCTTTTTTTAATGGACGAATTGGGCAGCGGTACCGACCCCCAATACGGTGGTGCTATCGCTGAGGCTTTTCTTGAAACTTTATCGAAAAAGAAAACATTAGGCGTTATCACAACACATTTCGGCAATCTAAAAACAATAGCTACCACTACCGAAGGATTACAAAATGCAGCTATGCTCTTCGACGACGAAACAATGAGTCCATTATTCATTTTAAAATCAGGAAAATGGGGAAGTTCTTTTACCTTTGAAATTGCAAAAAAAATAGGATTTTCACAACAATTACTCGACGAGGCTATAAAAAAAATCGGAACCAATCAAATAGATTATGAATTATTGCTGCATCAGCTCGAACAAGAAAAAGTAGTAATCGACAATCAAAAACGCATGATAGATGCTGTTGATAATCAATTAAAAGAACTAATTGACAAATATGAAACATTGAACGATACTCTTCGAGAGCAAAAAAATGAAATAGTGAAAAACGCTAAGATAGAAGCAAAAAAAATTATTGACAACGCCAATAAAATTATTGAAAAAACCGTTAAAGAAATAAAAGAACACAAAGCTGACAAAGAAGTAGTTAAACAATTAAAAGAGGAAATAAAAAAAGTAGAAAAAACAATACAGCTCCCCACTACTCTACCCGTTTTGCCTACTTCTATAAAAAAACAAAAAAAAGAAAATACCACAATAAAACTATCGGACTATGTAATTATTAAAGATACGAATACCGTAGGACAAATTACAGCCATTGATAATGAAAACATTGTAGTAACATTTAATTCCATCAACTTTAAAACAACCATTGACAAAGTCGTAAAAACAAACAATATTCCAAAAACCCAACAACAACACTCTACAACTATTAATAATCAGAATATTTACAGTGAAATTCATCATAAACTCATTCATTTTACAACCGAATTAGACATTCGCGGGCTAAGAGTGGACGAAGCTTCCGAAAAATTAGAACGCTATATAGATGATGCCATTTTATTGCACTTACGAGAAGTAAGTATCATTCATGGAAAAGGCAACGGCGTTTTACGCAGTATAACACGTGACTTACTGTCTAAAAATAAACAAGTTATAAATTTTCACGATGACGACCCATTGTTAGGCGGAAGCGGAAAAACAATAGTGCAACTTAAAAATTAAACACTATTTATAATTATTTTTCATTATCTTTCAAAAAAACATCATTTTATATAAAAAAAAATAGTATTTTTGCACGCTTGATAAAAGTCCGATATTATCCACAAACGAAGAAGGTGAAATATTTGTTTGTAAATAAATTAAAGAAAAAAATTAGATAATTAAAAAAAATGGATACATTAAGTTACAAAACTGTTTCGGCAAATAAAGCGACAGTTGATAAAGAATGGTTATTAGTTGATGCAGAAGGCGAAGTATTAGGTCGCTTAGCATCAGTTGTAGCAAAACTTTTAAGAGGAAAACATAAACCGAATTTTACTCCTCATGTCGACTGCGGCGACAATATTATTATTATTAATGCTGACAAAGTACGTTTAACGGGAAATAAATTAACCGATAAAGTTTACGTCAGACATACGGGCTATCCCAGTGGACAGCGCTTTTCCACTCCTAAAGAGTTATTACAAAAACAACCGATTAAAATTATAGAACATGCTGTAAAAGGAATGCTACCTAAAAATAAATTAGGAAGTCAATTATACAGAAATCTATACGTTTACGAAGGCACTGAACACAAACAAGCAGCTCAACAACCCAAAGTCATCAACATTAAAGATATTAAATAATAATTATGAATACTATCAATACCTCTGGCAGAAGAAAAACAGCCGTAGCACGCATCTATATGAAAGCCGGTAATGGCAACATTACCGTCAATGGACGCGACTACAAAGAATATTTTCCGACAGGAACACTTCAGTATATTGTCAATCAAGCATTTGTTGTTTCTAAAGAAGACAATAAATTCGACGTTAATGCACGTCTGAATGGCGGTGGCATGACAGGACAAGCGGAAGCATTACGCTTAGCTATTTCCAAAGCACTTTGCGAAGTCGACGCCGAACACCGACATGCATTAAAAGCGGAAGGCTTATTAAGAAGAGATCCTCGTATGGTCGAAAGAAAGAAACCGGGAAGACCTGGGGCTCGTAAAAGATTTCAATTTAGTAAACGTTAGCATTAGCATACAAGGCATCAATCAATGTTTAGTATCTAAATTGCAAAGACTTTTGTTATCAAAACTACTTTGCAGTTGCTTAATAAAATAAAGAATGTAAACATAAAAAAAATCAAATGACAAGAGTAAATTTTGAACAATTATTAGAAGCAGGTGCACATTTCGGACACCTCAAAAGAAAATGGAACCCCAATATGGCTCCCTACATTTTCATGGAAAAAAACGGGATACATATTATTGACCTTCACAAAACGGTAATCAAAACCGAAGAAGCATGCAAAGTATTGCAACACATTGCTCGTTCCGGAAAGAAAATCTTATTTGTTTCAACAAAAAAACAAGCGAAAGAAATCATTGCCGAACACGTAAAAGCAGTTAATATGCCTTACGTAACGGAACGTTGGGCGGGCGGAATGTTAACCAACTTTAACACCATTCGTAAAGCTGTGAAAAAAATGTCAACCATTGACAATTTGATGAAAAGCCCGGAATGGAATAGCATTTCAAAAAGAGAAAGACTTCAAATACAAAGAGAAAGAGCTAAATTAGAAAAAAACCTCGGCTCTATATCCGATTTAACAAGACTGCCGGCAGCCGTTTTTGTCGTTGACATTATGAAAGAACATATCGCCGTAGCAGAAGCACGTAAATTAGATATTCCTATCTTTGCTATTGTAGATACAAATTCCAACCCTAACTTGGTAGACTATCCTATTCCTGCCAACGATGATGCTTCTAAATCAATAGCAGTAATTATCAAAGCCGTATGCGAAGCTATACAAGAAGGATTGAACGAAAAATCTTTAGATAGCGATAAAGAAGAAGAGGAAGAAATCGTAGAAAAAGACATCATCGACAAAGCCGACGAAGAAGAGGAAGAAGAAAAATCGGAAAGAACAGGAAGAAGACGAAGAAGAATCGGCGAAGCAAGCGGTGATGCTTCTTCCATGGACGAAAAGAAAAAACGTCCAAGCAAACGACCTGTTTCTAAAAAATAATGTATAATCTTAAAATAATAATATAAAAATGGCAATAACAGCAGCAGATGTCAATAAATTAAGACAAGCTACCGGCTCGGGAATGATGGACTGCAAAAATGCACTCGTCGAAGCCGATGGTGATTTTGAAAAAGCAATTGACATATTAAGAAAAAAAGGACAAAAAGTAGCAGCTAAAAGAGCTGATCATAGTGCTAACGAAGGTTTTATCGTAGCTAAAACTACCAACGACAATAAATTTGGTGCAATAATAGCTTTGAATTGTGAAACCGATTTTGTTGCAAAAACAGAAGACTTCATTAACTTAGCCAATAGCATTATCGATTTAGTGATAAAAAATCGCATTAAAACCATAGAAGCGTTAAAACAAAGCACCTTAAACGGTCAAACTGTAGAAGCACTTCTTACCGAAATTACCGGTAAAACAGGCGAAAAAATTGAATTAAATCAATTTGCTATTATCGAAAAAGAATTTGTTTCCTACTATAATCACAATGGAAACAGAGTAGCTACTATCGTAGGATTCAATAAGAAAGCTAATAATATTGAGGTAGTCGGACACGATATTGCAATGCAAATCACAGCAATGAGCCCCATTAGCGTTAACGAAAACAACGTTCCAAAAGATATTATTGAACGTGAATTGGAAATTGCACGCGAACAAATCCGTAACGAAGGAAAACCCGAACACATGGTAGATAAAATAGCACAAGGAAAATTAAATAAGTTTTTCAAAGAAAACACCCTTGTACACCAAGATTTTATTAAAGACAGCAAAAAAACTGTTGCTCAATACATGAGCGAAAACGACAAAGACTTAATCTGTGAAAGTTTCTTCCGTTTTCAATTAGGTGCATAAACAGTTTTTACTAATAATAAAAGCACTCTTTTCGAAAGGGTGCTTTTTTTTATTGACCTCTCTCCTACCTTCCTTCTTTCACCAACACTTCTTCCAACATTTTCTTATACAGCCTTGCTTTTTCGTCCAAGGATTTCGGATAAGCACGAGAAGTGGAAGGCAAACGATACCAAGACATTTTTCTATCAAGGAAATCAAAAAAAATCGGCTCATTAAAACTCGGCTCTTTTATTTTCAAGACACTCGCTAAAACTTCCGTTGCCTTTCCGCCTGTAGTAACTATACTGTAACAGTGAGGAATCGACAATAAAACAGCCTCTAAATCTATCGCTTCTACTACTTCTAAAAAATTATCGGAAGAGTTGTTTTTTGCTCTATGCACTTTTACTGCCGTATCGCCCAAAGCAATTCCCTTATCTTCCAAAAATGCTATTATTTTTTCTTTATCGAATACTTTTTGAGACGGAAGTAAAAAATGATTTTTATCATTAAAAAACACCAATCCGATGATACGCCACATATCGTTCTGTAAATTAGGATAATAAAAATCCATTGACCAACGATTTTTAGTCGGTGGAAAACTTCCCAAGAATAAAACTTTTGCATTTTTCGGCAAAAAAAACGGTAGCGGATGTAGCTCAAACATAGACTATGTGTTTTAAAATATAAAAGTTGCCCATTGGGAATAACAGGCAACTTTCCATGAAAACTATAAACTTAAATGCTTACTCTAATTCGTGAATAACTAAACCTGAGCGTAACTTAGGTTCAAACCACGTTGTTTTTGGCGGCATAATATTGCCCGTATCAGCAATATTAATAAGTTGTTGCATAGAAACGGGATACAATGCAAAAGCTACTGCCATCTCACCACTATCAACACGACGTTTCAACTCGCCTAAACCTCGTATTCCGCCAACAAAATCAATACGATTCGATGTTCTTAAATCTTTAATACCTAATATTTTATCTAAAACCAAATTCGATAAAATAGTAACATCTAACACACCAATAGGGTCGCTATCATCGTAAGTAGACGGCTTGGCTGTTAAACGATACCATTTTCCATCGATATACATACTAAATTCATGTAATTGAGCCGGTTTATAAATGTCTTTTCCCATTTCCTCTACTTTAAAAGTAGCTTTTAGTTTTTCGATAAACTCTTCTTTCGATAAACCGTTCAAATCTTTTACCACTCGATTATAATCTATGATTTTCAATTGATTATCAGGGAAAATAACCGTCATAAAGTAATTATATTCTTCTTTTCCCGTGTGGTTTTTATTTTTCGCTTTTTGTTCTCCTCCTACCAATGCTGCCGCTGCCGTACGATGATGACCGTCGGCTACATATAAATAAGGAATTTCTTTATCAAAAATATCAACAATACGTTGTATGATTGCTTTGTCTTTTATCACCCATAGGGTATGTCCGAAACCTTCGTCGGCAATAAAATCATATTCCGGCTCTTGCGTGGCAACGATATTCGACACTATCTCATCTATCTTTTTATTAGCCGGATAGGTGAAAAACACAGGTTCAACATTCGCATTGGTATTGCGAATATGTATCATGCGGTCTTCTTCTTTTGCTTTGAGTGTCAATTCGTGCTTTTTAATCTTTTCGCTAAGATAATCATCTCGATGAGAACAAGTTAATATTCCATACTGTGTTCTTCCATCCATAGTTTGGGCATAGATGTAGAGGTATTCATCTTCGTCTTGAATCAACCATTTATTATCTTTAAACTTTTTATAATTTTCCGTTACTTTATCATAGACTTCTTGACTATGCTCATCGGTACCTACAGGAAGGTCTATTTCCGCTTTTGTAATATGTAACAAAGAATAAGGATTATTAGCTGCTTCTGCACGTGCTTCTTCCGAATTCAATACGTCATAAGGACGGGATGCTAATTGCTTAACGATTTCTTTAGGTGGACGTAAGCCTTTAAATGGTTTTATGATTGCCATATTTCTTAATTTATTTTTATTATTTAATTGATTTTCAATAGTAGAAACTTATTGTTTCATCCGTTGCAAAAATACAAAATTATTCAATGATAATAAACAGTATTTGAAAAATATTTAAGCATTTATATTTTATTACCTACAGCAACAAATAAATGTATATTTTTGCAAAAAACATGAAATTAACATGATTAACTAAACCACATTAAAATTCAAAATAATATGAAAAAATATCTTATAGCTTTTGTTTTAATTTCTACTTTTTATTCTTTTTGTTTTTCACAAGAGTTTGATCTAGAGGTAGAGTCTGATTATCGAGAATTTCGTTGTGGATGTAAAAAAGGGATTGATACATTTAATATAGTTATTTATGATACAAATATTCTAAACGAATATATAGGATTTGCTTTGATAGAATTCACTTTAAATAGTATTGCAGCAGATTCTATTGAACTAATTGATGTAAAAATTGTAGGAATTCAATTACAAGATATCAATACAAAAGAAATAATTATGACTCTGAAAGACAATAAAGATAGTCTATTTAAGTTGTATGAAAACAAACTTCTTTTAATTTTGAAAGGATATAAATGTTGGTTCATTAAAAATGATATTGATAAAACATTTTGTCATAGAGTTTTAGCTTTTTATCCATTAAATGTTAGCAATTCCCCACATAAATAATGTTCCATTTGATACTTTTTTGTTGTTGTTTTTAGAAAACAGAAAGAAAAAAAAACTTCGGTCAAAATACTTTTATTTTTTTATCTACTGAAACAAATAAATGTATATTTTTGCAACATTAAAAAATAAAAATATTAACAAATAAAAAAAACTGTCCTACTATAGGGGGACACTTTACAATTATTGCAACAACAAAATAACACAAATGAAAAGAAGTCAAATTAACTATTTTGTTTTTTATATCCTATTTTTATTAATAGGAATGCCGTATGGTTGTAAATTTAAAAATATTGGGAAGATGAATTCAAATAAAAATTCTCTTTGTTATTATTTTGGAGATGAATACGTAATTTCAGGAACACTTTTAGTGCGAGATTTATATGGAGCACCAAATTATGGAGAGACACCTGACGTTGATAAACTTGAAAAATTTTATTTTATAATCATAGATACAGCTATAAATATATTTGTCAAGGATACTATTAATTCTTACAATTTAAAAAATAAATATTCTCAATCATGTTTTCAAATTTTAGGATATGATTCAATTATCAATGGTAAATTTTGTAGTTATTATTCACTTTATTTAATGAAATTACAATCTGGATCAAAAATTTGTCTAAAAGGGTATTTTGATAGTGCAATAACTGGACATCATCATACGGATGTATTATTTATTGTAGAAAAAAATCCCCCGATAGATAACCCCTCTTCAGTTGCAAATAAAAAAAGAAGAAAGAAAACAAATAAATGTATATTTTTGCAAAACGAAATAATATAAAAAAAATGCACTTAACCTATAACGCAATAAAATCGCAATAAGCTGTAAAACAAAGGAAAGCTGAAAGAAGTTACTTCCTTACGTCCATTCGTAATTTTTAATTGTCAATTCGTAATTTGTAATTCTAAATTCTACCTTTTTAACCGCAAAGAACGCAAAGAATTCCGTTTGAAATTTTTCCACTAACTATTAATGCTAATGTATAACATGTGTCAACTTTTTTCAGGACGCGACACTAAATTCTAATTTCTAAATTCTAATTTCTAATTTTTTTAGGACATATCAAACAACTATATTTTCACTATCATTTGTAAGTGTATATCCGATTTATTATTTCCATTAATGGCATCTAAAGCGGTTCCTATCGTATGTTTGTTTTTATAAAAACTTTGAGCTACTCTCAGCCATAGGTCTATATAAGAAGTGATTTCTACTTTCATCATCGCATAAAGTCGGCTTCCTATGCCGTAATAAGCAGGAATAGAGGAAGTATACAGCACATCGTTTTCGTAAGCATACAAACGCGTATCGTAAGAATCGGTATGAAACAAAGCGTAGCGTCCTGTCAATGTTAGCCATTTGTATTGCCAAGCAATATCTTGATAGATTAAATAACCCTTCGATTTTTCCTTGTTTTTTTCCGTCTTACACACCACATATTCTAAGCAGCTTTTTAATTGTAAATTGGAAAGAGGTTTATAGATAGCATTGAAACGATAATTTTGTTTTTTTACCGCTGTCAATTGATTGTAATATTCCATGGATTCATTGGTGTTTTTATCGGAATGTTTGAACTGAAAATAGCAAGAAAATTTTCTGTTTACATTACATATCAGCCTTGCCAACACTTTATAAGAACTTGAGGGTGCGTCGCTTGTGTATTTCAGCCACATAAAACGATAATAGTCTATATTGGCATTAAGGATTAAGTATTTATTTAAAAACACCTGCGTTCCTATTACTAATCCGTTTTCATTGCCGATATTGGTTGCCTGCCGATAGGCATTGCCTTGTATAGCCTGATAATCTTTACTGTAATAGCGATGTAAAAGCGTAAAATTCAGTAAAGGGTCTGCATAATAAATCAATCCGTTTAAAAGAGCAAAACCCCCGTAATGTGTTACTGCATTTTCGCCAAAAACACTTACTTTTTTAATGATTGCATTATAGCTAACACTTGCATTCAACACATCTTGTTGATTGATTTTATAGAAGTTATAAGGTTTCGGCTCTACATAAAACGGACGATTGTAATGCGAATAAAACACCCCCGCTCCTACTCTTACCACACGATGGGTGTAATGAGCAAACATTCCCGCTACTTGTTGGTCAACATTGTTTTTTCTTTCTATTTCCGTCGTAGTGCGATGATAGCCTGTTTCTTGTAAAGAATAAATAAACTCTTGCTCGCTGTTTTCCACTTTATTCACATTCGCATCTTTTTGACGATAGGAATAAAATAACGCCAAGCGAAACTTTCTAAATTGCAGTTCCGTAGCAGCACCACGCAAAAAATTATTTTCATTGGAAGAAGTATAAGGTGCAACAGCTTTTGCATAACGATAAATTTCCATAGGATTAATGATAGTCGGCGGTTGAAAACCTGTCCACATTGCCAATCCTTGTCCAAAACGAATTTGATAATCACCTACAGCTAACGATTTTATACATTTAATGTCTTTCATAAAAAAATGAAAAGAATAAAAATCGAAACCGTATCTGTTACTTCCTTTAAAAAACTCTTCTCCCGCATCTTTTTCGGCAGTAAAGCCAAAACGCACTTTAGATGCATAATCAAATTTATACTTAAACAATAAGTAAGGCTGACTTCCTCTATAAACGGCATTGGGTTTTAATTCCAATAAAGAATCGGATAAGGTAGTGTAACCGACTTGCTTATTCAATACTTGACGGTAACGCATTAAACAAGTGTTTTTTCCATATTTAAAGACCTTTTTAAAGGTCATTTTTCGACTTTGGTCAACGGGTAACAATACGATATAAGGCAAGAGCATACGAACCGTTTCCATCGTAAAACCCTCAACAGCTGCCAATTCGTATAAACTAACCATAGCTCCGTTGACATCTAAATACATTTTAAGATGGTATATTTGATAATCCGTTAACTTAAATACCGCCATTAAAACATCGTAATCAGGCTGGTTGATATTGATTTTATTTTCACGATAATAAGCGTATTCTTCTATTATTTCACTATAATCTTGCTCTTCTTCCGCTTCTTCGGCTAAATTTTCGAGTTGCAACATAAAATCATCTTCTTGTATCAACTCCTTCTCTTTAAAAACAATCGTATCAATTTGAGCTAACAAAAAAATACTTTTTTGACAAAGCAAAAACAAACAAGCTATCAATAAGTATTTACGCATATTATTTTGTTTGTTTTATGTTATATATCAATGATATTCGAGGGCTATATCCCAAAACAAAATGATAACTGAAAGCAAAATCAACCATAAGATAGTTCGTTTTCCAGCCTGCTCCAAGGCTACATTCAAAATAAGGGAAACCGCAACCTGTCCGTATCTGTAATTGCTCTAAAATACTATATTCCAATCCGACACGATACACGAATTTTTTATCCAAATCTTTTTCTATTTCGGCTGCCAATATACATTTTTTCGATAAATCGTACGACAAGCCTAAACGTAAAATAGTAGGAATATACTCTTTGGTATCGTTGTAGGTACACATTTTTAAGCGAGCCGGATTAAAAGCATGGAATCCCATTCCCAAGCGTTGGCTTATTTGTCCGTAAACTCCTATATCGAAGGTAAATCCATGACAATTACCATAGGTTTTTTCAGAAAAATAATTCATTAAATAATGAAAACCTAATCCGAAAGAAATAATATTTCCAAACGATTTGGCGTAAGAAAAGCCCGTGTGTAATTCGCCGTAATTGACATGTCCGAAATGCGACAACTGCAAGCCAAAAGCCCCCACTTTCTCTACGGGCAAGACAAAACCCAAGCTCGAAGTAGAAGTTTCTTTCAATAAAAAGCGATTATCGTAATGCAAGCCGACACTTATTTCGTCGCCAAATGCCATTATGGCAGGATTGTTAAACAATGCACTTTTATCTTTTAAAGCCACCGAAACACCTCCCATCGCAGCAGTTCGCGCTCCTTTAACCGAAAAATAATTAATAGCATTTAATGATAACACATTGTATACTAAAGCTAAAACTATTAGTATATACCTTATTTTTCTATCTGTGTGCATAGCTTTTTAATTAATTTCCAAAGACAAAAATAACAAAAAAAACAATAAGTCATAAAATAATCCTGTTTATTTTTCGTTAAATTTGTAATTATGTTAAATATAAATCGTTTACGCAATTATACACAGAAATAATTTGATTTTTCCCTTTTATTTTAAGTTTGGAAAGATTTTTGATACATATAGACAGCGATAAAATATAACAAAAAGAGAGAAGACACCATGAGCGAATATAAATTTCAACAAGACATCATAGCCTTAGAAAGCGCTTTACGCAACTTTGCTTTTTCATTAACTCTTAATCAAGACGATGCCGATGATTTATTGCAAGACACTTTCTTAAAGGCTCTTTTATATAAAGATAAATTTGAAGACGACACTAATTTAAAAGCATGGTTATACACCATTATGCGTAATACCTTCATCAACAATTACAGACGTAAAACGAAGTCGAATTCTCTGATTCAACAAACGGAAGATATGAATTATTTACGCAATATGATTTCTAATCGTTCCGACAATGCAGATATGAAAACTTCGGTAAAAGAAATCACTGAAAACATCAGCAAAATAGAAGAAAATCAACGTATTCCATTTGAAATGTTTATCGACGGCTATAAGTACAAAGAAATTTCATCTCAAATGGACATATCCATAGGCACCGTAAAAAGTCGCATTTTCTTTACGCGTAAAAAACTGATGAATTCATTAAAAGATTACGTCCACAGCAACTAAACAATATCGTATGAACAAAAATTATCTTTTAATTATCCTACTTTTTGTCTATTGTGTAGGTTTTTCACAGTATAAAGTAATCAATGTAAAAGAACCTTTAGAGAAATATCCCAAAGAAGCGGGATTTTTCTACTCTTTACCCAAAAATTTTATTACCCTACACATTACCGTAAAAAAAATCAATAAATACAAAGGACCTTTCAGCGACTATGCTGAAAATATGCTGGGTGTTAACGGCATTCAAGAAAATCAAAATTTCTATACAATCAGCAATATTGACGTCGTATTGGGCTATCAAGCTGACGTATCGGAAACATACTATGTCAATTACCCGAAAAAAACAAAAGACCCTCTGTATTACCAATTCATTAAAAACGGATTACTTCTAAACAATACGGCTAACTCCACACAACAAGAGCTTTCCTGTTTACAAATAGATTTCGGCACTCCCAATACCAAAGAGCAAAGCATGTTCGATATGTATGCTAACTATGGAATGTACGAAAAAATTGATACGATTTACGAATCTCAACTTATTGATTCTATTTATGTGCAAGTACCTATCATACGTAGAACAATGGCGGTAAAAACAACAGAAGAAAAGGCGAATGAGACCTTGGAAGAAATAAAAAACATACGTGAAGCACAGCGTTTACTGCTAACAGGCGAACATGAGGTTGACTACAGCAAATTAGAATACATGATTGCTTGCTTGAAAGAACAAGAAGAATCCTATCTTTCGTTGTTTACCGGCTTTACGCTTAGCGAAGATATCCGATACACTTATTATTATCCTCTTCCTGAAAAGTCGGATACTGTCCACCTCCCCTTGTTTTCGTTTACAATCAACAACGGAATTGATAAAACACTACAAAATGAAGCCGACATATACTCATTGCAACTTATTAACACTCACACCACAGACCCTATACAAACATTCAAAGAGAATGTTGGCAAGCAGCACCCAAAACAGTCGGAAACCGGCTTCCGTTATCGCATTCCTGAAATATATACCTTTAATCTGTTACGCAATAATATAACAGTAAATACCATAGGCGAACTTCCCATCAACCAATACGGCATTATCAACACACTGCCTCAAAATGTTATTTCGTTTGAAATCGACCCTCATACAGGTAATGTTTTGAATACGAAATTCAAATAAACTATTTAAGCTGTAATAAAAAATTTAAAAACAGCTTATTATCACGTTGATAATTCAACTGCAAACGACATAAGGCTAAGTTTTTCTCAATCGAATGAGTCGAAAGTTGATTGTGTTTATTCTTTTTATAATACAAAAAATTACAGCCTTCGCTAAAATAAGTATCCAAAGCCGTAAAATTAGTGTCGGCTGATAATAATTCATTGTCTTTTAATAAATTAATATAACGGCTAATAGCTTGTTTTGAGTCTGAAAACAACACATAATCATCAATAACCGTATAGGCTTTTATGCGTTTTATTTCTTTTGCCATTTGGAAGCGTGTCAGAAAAAAATTAGCCACATCAATTCCTCCTACCATCAAACCATTTTCATAAAAAGTATCAAGAAGATAAATATTGTTTTCAAAAGCACTATTTAAACAATTGTTCAGATGGAATTTAGCCTCTTCTATATCGTCCGACTTTATCAATATATAGCTTATCAGCGTATCTTCTTCCTCCAAGTGAAACGAAAAAACGGTATTCGGCTTCATCATCGTCATAAAATCCTCGCTCATACTTCTTTTCGATTGATACAATGTAGATAAGGAAACAAAATCTTTTCCGAAAAAACCGGTGATAAAAGTCGTATTTTTAGGTAATAATTTAAGGTGAGTCGTAATCTGATTCGTATATTGATAAAATTTATGCTGATGATGAGCCGTATCTAAAAACACATCACCCGAAAAGACTATTTTCCCATTTTTAAAACTCACATCTAATTCAGCCTTCTGAAAAACCGATAAATACTCCCATAAATAATCGTCTATAAAACCGTACTTATTTTCAGATATATAATGATTAAAAATTGATTGACGCACCAATAAATGGACTGACGTATTGGTATTCGTTTTCCACCTCTCCATTGATTTCACAAAAAAAGAAGACGCATTTTCAGGCGGTTCTAACAATTGATTTAACGAAGCATACATAGATTGTTCGTCCGTTGCAAACAAAAGCAAACCATTGGTATAAGTGTAATAGATAGTTTTTTTATTGACTGTCATCTTCACGACTTCCCAGTGTTTATACAAAAAACTTTGATTATTATATCGTTGCTGTAATGAATTGAGAAATTTGTTAATCGTAGCATTGTTCTTTTTTCCTATTTCCCACACATATAAATAAGAGAGCTTACTGTCTTTATAAGCTAAAGAAATATACAAAGGATTGTTCCGAGTAATTGAGTGCATATAGGACAAGGAATCCGCATAATTAATGATAAATCGTAGGTCGGTCGCATTGTTCTTATCCAATAATGCATCTAAGTAAGCATAGTCATCATTATCTAATTCTTTAATTGAACGCAAATTATCGCACTTAACGACCATAAACGTGGAAGGCGTAATCAGTTCTACCATATCTTTATCCGGAATTTGCAAAAAACGATACGCTTTAACTAAAAAAAATACGATAATGCCTACTATCAATAACGTAAACACCAAGGCGATGATTCGGATTGTATTTTTAGTTATTCGCATTTTTTACAAATTCTTATTTATCAGCTATTTTAATATCAATATTTTTCGCAAAAATACATCTTTTTTCAAAACCTATTTTGAATTTTTAATAAATTTATAAACAAAAAAGTTAACAATTACGAATGAACAATTAAAAATTACGAATTGACGCTTACGAACTGACGCTTCGAGAACTTCGACAAGCTCAGTAACCAAACCTCAGCGTCCGAAATCGCTACAAGAGGAAAGGCTGGATGGAGTAAAATCTGCTCATTAAGCAATGCACCTTAATTCATCCGATGAGTGAAAAAACAAACTCTTTCTTCTTTTTCGTATATTACATTTATATTACATTTTCTATAAGTTTGTGAAGTTATCAGTAAAATTTGTTCTTTTGTAAAAAATAAAAAGCGAAAAAAAACATGGGTGCCGGAGCAATTATTTTATCGGCAGGACAGATTATCGGAGCTTTAGCTTTGTTTCTTTTTGGAATAAAATATTTAAGCGAAGCTTTACAAAAACTTTCCGGTGAAAAACTACGACACGCACTGAGTTCTTTTACTTCCAATCGCTTTAAAGCTGCCCTAACGGGAGTTGTTGTTACAGCTACCATCCTATCTTCAACTGCCTCAACTGTTATGACTATCAATTTTGTCAATGCCGGCATTCTTAATTTAACCAATGCTATCGGAGTGATTATGGGAGCTAATATCGGAACATCCGTAACCGCATGGATAATTACCGTATTTGGAGTAAAATACGACATTACGACTCTTACCCTACCGATTATTGGTATTGGTTTTATTCTCATGTTCCTAAAACAAAAGCAAATAAAACATATAGGCGAATGTTTAATCGGTTTCGGATTGCTTTTTTTAGGATTTGTTTATTTAAAAAACGGCATTGGAAGTCTTGACTTAGCCAACAACGAAGCTTTCATTGAATTTACGAAAGGCTTTATCGTTGATGGTTCCGTATCTTATAACACTATCTTGCTGTGTGTTTTAATAGGAACGATTGCCACCATTATTTTACAATCTTCGTCGGCTATGATGGCTATTACCATAGTGTTGTGCTGTGAAAACGTGATTCCTTTCGAGATGGGAGTAGCTTTGGTTTTGGGCGAAAACATCGGTACCACTTTTACCACTAATATAGCGTCAGCCATCGGAAACATACAAGCCAAAAGAACAGCACGTTCCCATTTGATATTCAATATTTTTGGTGCTGTATGGGTGTTGATTTTCTTTCGATTAATTATTTCAATTATAGCTAAACTTACTTTCAGTATCGAAAATCAATCCCCTTTAACAGAAGCCTGTGTTATGCCTTTCGGACTAGCTTTATTTCACACTTTATTCAACACTGTCAATGCATTGATACTGATATGGTTTATTCCTCAAATAGAAAAGCTATCCGGCTTCATAGTAAAACGCAAAGCATTGGATGAAGACGAAGTCTTTAAATTAGAATATATTTCCACCAGATTTGTTGAATTGGGCGAGATAGCGGTTGACCCGGCAAAAAAAGAAATACAAGTCTATGCAGGAAGAGTTTGTCGCATGTATGAGTTTGTTCCTCAATTGATGGATATAAAAGACAAAAAAACGTATCATCTCTTATTGGAAAGACTCGAACGCTACGAGCTGATTTCCGACCGTATGGAAATAGAAATTGCCAACTTTCTCACACGCATATCATCCAGTAATATAACTGCCGAAACATCCGTACGCATTAGGACTATGCTAACCATTATAGATAATATTGAAAGCATTGCAGACCAAAATTTTCAGTTGGCAAAAATGATAGATGAGAAAAACGAAAAGAAAATCTGGTTTAGCCCTGAAATGAGAGACAATCTCAAGAAAATGTTTGACTTAGTGAGAAATGCTTTGCAAATTATGAATAAAAATCTAAACGAACATTACAGTATGGTTGAAATAACGGCTGCTTTAGAAGCGGAAAACCTCATTAACGAATACCGCAACAAATTACGTTTTCAACATTTAGAAGATTTGAAAAACAACGTTTATTCCTACGAAACAGGCATTTACTACAGTGGAATATATGCTTTATTAGAAAAAATCGGGGACTTTGTCATCAATATTACCGAAGCTATTGTTAATGCTAAACATACCAAAGACAATACAATTAGTCGTACGTTAACTACGAAAGAGGAAGAAAGCTAAAATTATTTTTTCACATCCAAACGTTCGGTAATTGTTTTAATGAAATTATTATTGCCGAAAAACTCTTTGGTAAATACTCTCACAAAAGTATAAGCCGGGATTGCCAACATCATACCGGGAATTCCTGCTATCATACCCGCTAATAATACAATCAGAAATATTTCCAACGGATGTGCTTTCACCGACCTTGAAGCAATAAAAGGTTGTAAGATAAAGCTATCCAATAACCTCCAACCGACCGAACTCAAAGACACTTTTAATAAAACAACAGCAATATTAGCATCACCGCCAAGGATAAGTGTACTGCTCACAGCGATAAGACAAGCCGAAACAAGAGCAATAATAGAACCTATGTAAGGAATAATAATCATCAAACCGCTGATAACAGCTATCAATAAGGCATTAGGAATACCCAATAAAGTAAGAGTTACAAACTCTAACAATCCGACAATGAGCATTTCCAAAAACAATCCCACAAAATAATTGGACAGCAATCGTTTCGAATTCGACATAATATTGGTTATCTCTGCTTGGTACTCATCGGGTACCATTCTAACTACTTTTTTTTGTACTTTGCCAAAATCAAGTAACATAAAAAAAGCAATGAAAAAAATAGAAAATATGGCTAAAAACAAAGAGCCTATGCCTTGCAATACTCCACCGAAAATCGAAGATATATTAATTTTTCCTAAATATTTAGCCGTACTATCAATAAGTATATCTTTCACATTGTCATTATCATCAATCAAATTATAATCCTTAAGAGTAACATCTATTTTTTCTAAAGGAGCATCAACGACATTCGAAATCTGAAAATCTTTTATATTGCTCATCAAATTTATTTGATTAATAACGGGAGGAGCAACAACATACACAATGACTCCCAAGATAAACATCAAAGCAAGAAGCGACAACATAGTCGTAACAGTATTGGATATACGATGGTTTTTGATGTGAATTTTTGATAAAAGATTTTTAAACGGCGAAGCTATCAATGCGAATATCAAGCCCAAAATAATATAAATAGTGAGCGTTGAAAAATACCATGCCAAAAAAACAACAATCGCTATTCCTAACAAAAGCGATATTTTCTTCACATTTAATAATGTACTTGATTTATTTACCATAATATAATTATTTTTTTTGAAGTTTATCCAAACGATTCAATGCCTCTATTGCCGGCATGTATTTATCGTCTAATTTCAATGTATAAGCATAATCTTGGCGTGCATTATCGTATTGTTTTAGGTTTTCAAAAGCAATTCCTCTATTATAAATAGCATCAATATAATTAGAATCAACTTCTATTGATTTCGTAAAAAAAGCGACCGCTTCGTCGTATTTTTCTTGTTCAACCATATAAATCCATCCTATATTATGCAAAGCATATTTATAAGAAGGATTAATTTGTAAAATCATCTTATAGTGAGTAATTGCTTGCTCATCGTCGCCCGTTTCTTGATAAAACATCGCTAAATCATATAGTATTTGCACATTTTCGGGCTGTATATTAATTGCATTTTTATAATAATTGATAGCAAGCGGGTCTTTTTTACGATGGTACAACAAAGCCAATTCTTCATAAGCTTCAAAATAATCCGATTGCTGTTCTACCGCCATTAAATAAGAGCGTATAGCAGCATTCGTATCTTTTTCCTCCTTGTATATCCAGCCTCGAATAAAATAAGCTTTTGGATTATAAGAATCTATCAATAAAACCTTTTCTAAATATTCATGTGCTTTTTCATAACGCTTATGTAAGAAATGCAATTCCGCCAATTTCAGATAGGCTTCTTGGTTTTTACTATCCATAGCTATTACTTTTTCCAACATTTCTTCAGAGGCATCAATGTTTTTCATTGCAAAGTAAATATCAGACAGTTTTAAGTAATAAGTTGTATTATTTGAATCTAAACGCACCGCCTTCAGTATGGCATTGAGGGCGCTATCTACCATTAAAGCATTCAAATAATAATCGGAAAGTTCGCTATAGTATAAAGGATTATTAGGATGTTTATCTATTTTTTTATAAATCTCAGCCAATGCTTCCGGCATATTTGCATATTTATCTTCCTTATTTTTTGAATAACGACAATGAGTGAATGAAAACACAAACAGCAAGATAGCAAGTGTAAACAGCAAATGTTTTTTTAGCATTCTTAGTCTAATTTAATCGCTTCTTTGATTTTAGTTTCTAATTCCGTCATCATATCGGGATTATCCAATAATACTTGTTTGGAGCTATCTCTCCCCTGCCCTAATTTGATTTCATCGTAAGAAAACCACGAACCGCTTTTCTTAACAATATTGTATTCTACTCCTAAATCAATAATTTCGCCCACTTTTGATATGCCCTCTCCATAAATAATATCAAACTCTGCCGTTCGAAAAGGAGGTGCTACTTTATTCTTTATCACTTTCACTTTCACTCTATTACCAACAGCATTTTCGCCGTCTTTGAGTTGTGATTGTCTTCTTATATCCAAACGTACGGAAGCATAGAATTTCAATGCGTTTCCTCCTGTAGTTGTTTCAGGATTACCAAAAATTACTCCTATTTTTTCTCTTAACTGATTAATAAAAATACAACAACAATTTGTTTTACTTATAGTTGATGTTAACTTTCGCAATGCCTGCGACATTAAACGAGCCTGCAATCCCATCTTTGAATCACCCATCTCGCCTTCGATTTCACTTTTAGGTGTTAAAGCTGCTACCGAATCAATTACTATAATATCAATAGCGCCAGAGCGTATTAAATTATCCGTTATTTCGAGTGCTTGCTCTCCATTATCAGGTTGCGATATCAATAAATTTTGAACATCAACGCCTAATTTTTCGGCATAAAATCTATCAAAAGCATGTTCGGCATCAATAAAAGCAGCAATACCTCCGTTCTTTTGCGATTCTGCAATAGCATGCAATGCCAAAGTTGTTTTACCCGAAGCCTCAGGACCATATATCTCTATAACTCTTCCTTTAGGAAATCCGCCTACTCCCAAAGCAATATCTAAACCGATAGAACCCGACGATATAACATCCATGTTTTCAGATGGCTTATCACCTAACTTCATCACGGCACCTTTACCGTAAACTTTTTCTAAACGCTCTAAAGTTGAATGTAAAACTTTTAGTTTTTCCGTATTTTCCGTATTATTTTCTTTAGCCATAATTATTTATCTTTTAATGTACATTAATTTGTGTTTCTACAAAAGTATAAAATAATATTACACTTTTTCACTATTTAATCAAATTTTAATGTTTTTTATTGTTTTACCATCAATTTCATCGTTCATTGAATTAGATAAAAAACTATCTAAAAAGCATTTTCTTTCATTATTTCAACTATTTGAACCATTTCAAGACATTTAAAAAAAGTAGTCTTACTTTTTTAAATGCAATTATTTTTTTAAAATTCACTTCTATTGACTATGAATTCAAAATAAAATACTATTTTTGCAAAAAATATATCTACTATTAAAAGATATTAAACAGGCTGACATTAAAGGTCATATTAAAAAAAGAAAGAAAAATAATCAATAGCTGTGTTAAACAATAAAAAAAGAGGATTATGAAAAATTTAAATGAAGGTGCCGTCGCTTTTAGAAAGAAAGATTTTGACAAACATAAAGATTTATTTGGAGACTTAAGTAGTTCTCAAAAACCTCACACCATTTTTATTGGATGCTCGGATTCTCGTTTAGTACCATCGCTTATTACTTCTACTATTCCGGGCGAGTTATTTATAATACGTAGCGTTGCCAACATCATCCCGCCTTACAAAAAAGGCTCAAGCTATCCTGCTATCAGTGCGGCGATAGAATATGCCGTCTTAGCCTTAGGAGTTGAAAATATTATTGTCTGCGGACATTCGAATTGCGGAGGCTGTGCAGCTTTGTATAAAAGTGAAGAAGAGTTACAGCATTTACCCCATACCAACCTTTGGCTCGAATTATCGCGTCCGGTAAAAAATAAGGTAACGCAAATGATTCCCAACGCCACACAAGCCGAACGAGAGTGGATGACTGAACAAATGAACATCGTACAACAAATCAGCCATTTATTTACTTATCCGTATATACTAGAGCGTTATAACAACGATACATTAAAAATCTTCGGATGGTATTATATCATTGAAACGGGCGAAATTTATAACTACGACGTTGATAAAGGTTATTTTGAATTGATTAATGGATAGCATTGTATAATTTAATAAAAGATTGAAACATTAAATACAAACTACTATATAAGCTATAAGCAATAGCAGATTCAGTGCAAAATTTAGACTTTGTAACCAAAAAAACAGTAGTGATATGCCGACAAAAAAACAAGAACAATCAAAGTTTACATAGAAATTCTGCATATAGTAAAGAAAAATAAGAAAAAATAGTAGAAAAAAATAAATGTGCAATAATTTAAATCAATCTGATAGACAATATTATGTCAATAAGAACAACTTTTTCGACTTGATATAAATAAAAATATCATATATTATACTACTAAATATCAAACACATATAAACTAAACTAATTTTTTTTCAAAAAATATATAAATTCTCAAATAATATATAAAAAAAAAC
>JAAYQB010000066.1 GCA_012519525.1 Bacteroidales bacterium
CTAACAATCGTATTTATTCTGACATTCGAGTTTGCATTCGGTCAGAACTTTTCCTATCCTACTATTAATAGTCAGGGAAAAGATGTTGAAAGTTTTATTCCAAAAGATTGGACCTTATTAGATTCCGTACAAGGCGATTTAAATAAGGATAATTGCAAAGACTTAGTGTTGGTTATTCAGCACAAAGATAGCGTACAACTTGATGAAAATTCGGAATTGACGCAACCCAGAATGTTATTAATTCTTTTTTACAATAAGGCAAAAAATCTCTATAACTTAGCAGAGAAAAGTGAAAGTTTTATATTACCTCACGATGATTCTTATATGACAGATCCTTATGTAGGCATGTCTATTAGCAATAAGGGTGTGCTTACCATCGAATTCGAGTTTTTTGCGACCATGGGCAGTTATGGCTCGTCAACCAGCTCGTATAAATTCCGCTATCAAAACAATGAATTTGCTCTTATTGGTGCCGATGATTATTATGTGCATCGTGCTACAGGCGAATTCGGGGAAAGAAGTTTTAATTTTCTCACAAAAAAACTAAAAGTAACTGAAGGTCATATCGATTCTGATAAGAAGAAAGTTGTTTGGAGAGACCTTGATATAAAAGAATTAAAAACACTTAAAACTTTTAAACGACCTTTCACATGGGAGATTGAAAAAAATAGTTATATCTAAAAGCAGAAATTAAAAAAATATAAGCGTATGAAAAAAGTAGTATTTACATTATTTCTGGCTTTTGCAATCATGAGTTGCGGAATAGGAAAAACAGAAGAACAAGCCGGAAAATGGAAAAACTTCTTTGGCGAGTGGAACAAAGACAATAAGGAAATAGACGAGTATTTTATTCTCGATTTCAGAAGCAATGCTGATACACTCGTCGAGATAAGTTATTCGGTTATGGGACCTTTTGAAGAATTTCTTTCGGGTAAATTAATTTCCGACACGCAAGCAGAGCTTTATTTCGATTACATTGTAGGTTCCATTTCATTTGACAGAATAACAGAGAAAGAAGAAGCTACGCTTAAAGAGTGTAGAAAAAAGAAAGTTGCCGATTGCACCATCAATCCCGATGGAACGATGACTTTGCAAACCTATCACGACAAATGCGGGCAATTGCCGCCAAACACAAAAATCATCCTTAGGAAGACTACGGATGTAACCGACATGGGAACAAGCGAATACGAAGAAGAAGACCCATTTAGTGAAGTAGTTGCCCAATATTCCCCTGAGCAGTTGAAAAAGCTGTTAGGCAAAACAGAACCCACGAATGTTCGCGACTTGTTTATACTCTTGCCCGACGAGTTATGTGTTAAGTATGCTAATACTACTCAAGCAGATAGGCAAGCAATGGCAAAAGGCAAATTTAAGGGAGAAACAAATAGGATGTGGATAGATGAGATTGACTTAGCCCACGGCTATCTCGACCTTGATGGAATTGTGATGGGATTTGAAGGCGGATGGGAAATGTTTGCTAAAAAAATTGACGGTGTTTGGTGGATAGCTGTAAACGAGCAAAACTGTGCTGCCATGTGCTTTACCCTGCATGCAAACACCTATACCTTTAAAAACGGAACGCTTACACGGCACACTGAAGCCAATCTTGCCGGTTATCAAGATGTTTGGGCGGAATTGTTTATAGATTTTGACCAATTGACAGAAAAGCAAAAGGAACAAGTCAACAAAATTTGGGAAAATCATGGGATAGAGGATGTGCTTTTCAAACTGCCGCGTGATGGCAAAACTATCACGATGTATGTAGACAAGCTTCCCTATTTGGAAGCCGAAATTCCCGAAACCGCCTTAAAAAAAGTGAAAAAAGAAATTTGGAAATAAAATTTGAATAACATTATTTTAATAAACAAAAACAATGAAAACAATTAATAAAATCGTCATCATGCTCGCACTCTTCGTAACAACTTCCAATGCGATTGCACAACAGCAAGTAAACGTAAAAACACTCTTTGCTTTGCTTCCTTCCGATGCTTTTCGGTTTTTGCCTTCGGACAAGCCCGCCGACTTGGAAAAATATATCAAAGTGTGTGATTTAAAAAACGGATACCTTCAGTTGGAATTTGAAGATGAGAGTAGTTGGGAAATGTGTTATTGGAACTTGAAAGACGGCAATAAATTAATTGCTATAACTAGGGTAGGAGCATACTCTTTTTACCTCTATAGCAACGGAAAAATAGCCCCTACAACAAAGCACGGAATAGAAGAAATGCAAAAATTTATAGAAGAAAGTATTGCAATAAATTGTTGTGACAATTGGATTAACTGCCATATTCCTCGGCATGGGACTTCCGTTTTTTTGAATATAAACGGATTGGAAATGCAGATTTATCAATGGCAAAACGAGCGTTTTGTGCGTCTGAATGAATATCCCACCGCAAACACTACCCACCGGCAACTCGCCGAAGGCTTTGCTGCCGCACTCAGCACCGCCGATGTCGATAGATGTTTGCAGTATATTTTACCAAGCTATGTATCGGAACAATGCATGGGCGTTTTTGAGGGAAACAAAGAACTATTTATATGTGATTTAATCGCCGGCGAAGACGAAAAGGGCTACATAAAACCGACAAAACCGACAGATATTAAAAAAGCAACCTATCGTTATACACCCGATGACGGATTCGCCAATCATACGATTTTTATCGAATTGAAAAACGGACGTTCCTATACTGTTTATCTAAGTTTGGAAACACTCGAAATCTTTGAGATACTTCCGGGAGGTGAAACAGGTAAATTGTTAAGAACTACGCCTTATATAATAGGAGGAGTAGGCTAAAATGTGTTTTTGATAATTATTTGTATAAAAAAATAGTTTACATTTGCAAAAAATAATTACACAAGGGAAAAATAAAACAATAGTATAATTTAGAAAAACAATTAATCATGAAACCTCTAAACATTTTTTTATTGGCAATGTGTATGACAGTTGTTTCCAATGCCCAACATACAGGCTGGCATTTATTGCCTTTTGTTCCTTCTCAAACACTGTGGGATGTACATTGCATTAATAAAGATACGGTAATCGCCGTAGGTGATAAAGGTTATATTATAAGAACAACTAATGGCGGAAGTCATTGGGATTCTATTTATTCCACAACAACTAATACCTTATATAGTCGACCCTTAAAAACATTTTAATTTATTGAATATCATTAAAATAATTTGTAAAATATATTGAAGATATTGCAATTATTTGTATCTTTGCAACAAAAATCTTGTATATTTTTGTATGATA
>JAAYQB010000067.1 GCA_012519525.1 Bacteroidales bacterium
GAATATTATAAGTTTTATTATGACTATTATTATGGTAATAAATTTGAAAGCATGTATGGTCATAAGAATAAAAATCCAATAGGTTCTAATCAGCGTTACAAAGGTAAAATATATGTTATAATCAATTCAAATACGGGCTCAGCGGCAGAAGGATTTGTTATAACTCTATCTCAAGCAAAAAACGTTACTTTTTTAGGACAGAAAACAGCCGGTGCTACGGGTCAGCCATTAGAAATCCCTTTGCCATCGGGTTTATTGGTTAGAATTAATACAAAGAAAACCTATGATTTTAATAATCAAAATGTTTCTTCCGGTTTTCCTCCGGATTACACCTATGATTTTTCGGATTTTTATAAAACTTCCGATACAAATGAAGTGTTAAGCAGCTTTATAGAAGTGATTAAAGAGTTGGAAAAAAAAGAAAAATAAATAAGTGAAAATCCTTTCCTTTCAAAATTAAACCACGGTTTATTTGTCTAAATTTTCCTTATACTCATCTGCAATTTCTTTTGCTATTTCGTAATCGGTACTCGCAACAACTACTTTTACCACTCCTGCCCCATTAAACGAGGTAAGAAAAGGAAAAATAGTTCCGTTGATTTCATCTCGTAAATAAACCTTAATACCGGCATCTTCTAACAGACCTCTAAGTATACCTGCTTGCCACACATTTCCCGTAAATATTTCAACAGCTGTTATGTTCTCTTCCGTCGTCATATGTTTTAATTTTTTTACAAAAGTATACTTTTATTTATTTCAAATTTCGTATATAATTATCTATGGCTATAGCTGCTTTTTTTCCTGTTCCCATAGCAAAGATAACCGTAGCTGCTCCGTCGACGGCATCGCCACCGGCAAAAACTCCTTCACGAGTGGTTTGTCCGTTTTCATCAACAATAATTCTATTTCTTTTATCTACTTCTACTCCTGTAGTTGTCTGAGCTACAATAGGATTAGGCGAATTACCTATTGCCATAATAACCATATCGGTTGGGATATTAAATTCAGAACCTACTATTTCAACGGGTTTTCTTCTTCCCGAAGCATCGGGTTCGGTCAGTTGCATACGTATGCACTCAATACTTTGCACCCATCCCTTTTCATCGCCTATTATTCTTAACGGATTACACAGAAATTTAAATGTAACTCCTTCTTCTTTTGTATGATGTATTTCTTCCAAGCGTGCAGGCATTTCCTCTTCCGAGCGACGATAAGCAATTTGCACTTCGGCTCCTAATCGGCGAGCCGTACGTGCAGCATCCATGGCTACATTGCCCCCGCCTATTACTATTACATTTTTACCGACGTAATTGGGTGTGTTATAATTCCTTTTATACGAAAACAGCAAATTATTACGTGTTAAAAATTCATTAGCCGAAACAACACCGTTTAAATTTTCTCCTTCTATGTTCATAAAATTAGGCAAGCCGGCTCCGGAAGCGATAAAAACCGCTTTAAAATTTTCTTCTTTCATTAAAGCATTGACTGTTACCGTTCTGCCTACGACTACGTTTTTTTCGAATATAGCTCCCATTTTGGCTACATTTTCTATTTCATGCTTTACTACCGTATTGGGCAATCGAAACGAAGGAATGCCGTAAACTAAAACGCCACCGTATTCGTGTAAAGCCTCAAAAACAGTAACATCGTATCCTTTTAAAAGCAATTCTTTTGCACAGCTTATACCTGCAGGACCGCTACCGATAATAGCCACTTTATGATTGTTTTTAGTGGTCGGTTGCTCAAATTGAATATTATTTTCTCTTGAGTAATCTCCCACAAAACGTTCTAATTTACCGATAGCGATAGGCTCGTATTTTTTCCCCATAACACAAGCACCTTCACACAAAGTTTCTTGCGGACATACTCTTCCGCATACTGCCGGCAAAGTTGAATCTCGGTTAATGATTCTTGCCGATTCTTCAAAATTACCTTCGGCTATTTTTTGTATAAATCCCGGTATATTAATATGAACAAGACATGCTTCTACGCATTTGGGCTCTTTACATTGAATACAACGCTGTGCCTCTATGATTGCTTCTTCGGCTGTATAGCCTAAACATACTTCATCAAAATGTGTGATACGTTCATCGGGACTTAATTCACTGACAGGAACACGTTTTTTATTATCACGACTTTCGTCCGCTACTCCTCCAATGTAACAGACATGTCCTTCGGCTTTTTCTTCGTTTTCTATTTGTTTTTTACCTTCTATGCTACTGTACATTGCTTGACGTTTAAGGGCTTCGTCAAAATCTACTTCCCAACCATCAAATTCCGGTCCGTCAACACAAGTAAAACGCATTTCTCCACCCACCGTTACGCGGCAAGCTCCACACATTCCGGTGCCGTCAACCATTATCGAATTTAAACTAACCGTACACTTTATCCGATGTTCTTTCGCAATTTGCACAACAAATTTCATCATAATAAGTGGTCCGATAGCAACTATTTCATCGTATTCTTTACCGCTTTCTATTAATTTTTTCAACATATCGGTTACCAAGCCTTTGTTGGCTGTGGAACCGTCGTCGGTAGTAATATATGTGTCGGCAAGAGCTGCCATTTCCTCTTCAAAAATTAATAAGGATTTGGTTTTTGCTCCTATTATTACATCTGCTTTTGCCCCTTTTTCAAACAAATACTTCACTTGCGAATACAAAGGTGCTACCCCAACACCTCCCCCGATAAAAAGATATTTTTTCGATTTTAATTCTCTATCAGTCAATTTATTGATTTCAGATGGCATTCCTAAAGGTCCTACCACATCGGCAAAAGCATCTCCTTCATTGTAGGTTGCCATTTCATAAGTAGATTTCCCAATGGCTTTAAATACAATGGTAACCGTTCCTTTATGGCTATCACTATCAACAATAGATAAAGGAATTCGCTCCGATGTCTTTTTGGCTTTAACAATTAAAAACTGTCCCGGTAAAGTTGATTTAGCTAAACGAGGTGCTTTAAGCTCCATTAAATACGTGTCTTCTACTAATAATCTCTTTTTAATAATTTTATACATCTCTTCTCTTCTGCTTTTCTTTTCCTTATTCGATTAGAATTTTCATACGTTTATAATTTTTTTGTTTCCCGTCGTATGAAACTTATATGCTTCATAATCTTTTACTTGTGTATTAAAATTAAGTGGGCATCTTCGTTTCCTAAAAATAAATAATATAAATGAGGCTTGTTTATTTTGAATACAATTCCAACATTTCGCTAATCGCTTTTTTACAAACCGGACAAAACCTATCGTACACTATATCTTTCATCGTGCAACTGATATACGGTCTGTATAAACCTTTAGCACAATAACCGGCACCTTCATATACTCCTAATTTGTCTTTATTTTCATCTGTTATAGGTGTAGGAATAGGTGTTCCAACTTCCAACATATCTTGCCATTTGCTTTTAAAATCAATAAGGCTGGTAATATTGGGTTCTTTCGGCTCCGTTCCTTTGGGATAAAAATCTTGTACCGTTACTTCCGATGAATAATATTCATCGGCTAATCCGGCTATCGAATGTCCTAATTCGTGAACACAAACATAATTAATGTGTTTATTATCCGAAACAGTGGCATACCAATTATAGATACCTCCACCGCCGTATTTTTTTGTATTACACATAATTAAGATATTATCATAAGGCACATTCGAGCATACGTCGTGTAATTTCCACACATGGTCTACCATTAAATAGCGCTCCAAATCCAATGAATAAAATCCGCTTTCTAAAATTGTGTTTACATATTTTCCTTTTTCTTCTTGGCTAATTCCCGATTCTTCCGAATAGGATAAAATCGTACGAATATTGATTTGTGAAGCATGCTCTTTAAAAGGCGAACAACCTAAGATAGCATCCTTACACATCTTCATATCTTTGATTAATTTCGCACTGTCTTCAATGCTATATCCCTCAGGAACAATCACTAAATCGTAAGCACGATGAATGTCGCCTCCTATAGCCAAATCAATCGTTTGAAACGAATAATTATTGGGGGCTATCACTATTATTTCGGGATTTACAAAAATGCTCTTTTTCTTTTCGAAGGCTAATTGTTGTTTACGGGTATAAAATTCGATGCGTACCGTCTTTTTGGGAAACGGACATAAAACCGTTTCTTTAAAATCTTTACTTTTCGTTTTTCCTACTTCGGTAGTGCGATATTCTCCAAACAAACAAGAATAAGTACGTGAATACAACAATAAATTACTTGCCGAATCGTAAACTTCTATCTTGTGGCAGCCGTAATCATTAGGGTCTATTAAATGGGTCATAGAGCCTGCCCAAACATTGTTTTTTTGGAAAAACGCAATTTCGATGTTATCAACATCTTTCGTTCCCGAATGAATATAATTAATACGTAATGACTGATTTTTAAAATAGGTATTAAAATCTTGTGCTTGCGCTACAAAAACAAAAATACTTACTAAAGCGATGCAACTAATTTTTTTCATTATATGTGTTTTTTTAATATTTCCATTATAATAGCGGTCGTACGTTCGATGTCATTATCCAAACCCATAGAAAAACGGATTAATCCTTCGCTCATTCCCATTTCTTTTTGAATATCTTCCGGAATTTCAGAGGAAGTACTTTTTCCCGAATTACTAAATAAGGTTCTGAAATAACCCAAACTAACGGCAAGATAACCGACTCCTCTATCTTGCATTTCTTCCATTATCGCCGATGCTACTTTTGCCGATTTGACATCTATCGTCAAAATTCCACCATAACCGAAACCTTTATTCATCATAGATGTAAACAATTTATAATCAGGATGGTTTGGCAAGCCTGTGTATTTTACTTTATATCCTTTTTCTTGTAATTGCTGAGAAAGATACAAGGCGTTTTTACTGTGTTGTTGCATTCGGATATGCAGCGTATAAAGATTTTTCAAAATGCTTGACGAACGCAAAGGATCTAAAACAGGACCTAACAACATGGCAGTTCCGTCGTTAACGTTAATCAAAGAATTAATATAGTCTGCCGTACCGCAAATAGCTCCCGCTACACAATCATTTTTACCATTCACAAATTTAGTTAAACTATACACAACCACATCGGCACCGTGTTGATAAGGTGAAATAATCATGGGTGTAAATGTATTGTCAACAATGAGTTTAGCTCCGCTTTTTTGTGCAATTTTTTTCAATTCGGGAAGATTGGCAAATTGAAGCAATGGATTGGATAAACTTTCCGTATATAAAACTTTTGTGTTAGGTCTCATTGCTTTAGCTACTTCATCTAAATCGGAAATATTGACAAAAGTAACCTCAACATTGAATTTTTTAATATAATTTTTCAAAAAGGCAAAAGTCCCACCATAGGTAGTAACGCTTGACACTATATGATCGCCGGCACTGACCTCATGCAATAAAGCACAAGTAATTGCAGCCATTCCGGAAGCGGTAACCCAACCGGCTTCCGTTCCTTCCATCGCTGCCAAAGCATCGGATAAATATTTATTACTGGGATTCCAATGGCGAGAATACAAAAAACAACCTTCCGCTTTTCCTTCAAATGTGTCGGTCATTGTTTGTGCTCCCATAAAAGTGTAAGTAGCACTATCCGTTATAGACGGATTAACACCTCCAAACTCTCCAAACTGCTTTAATTCATGTAGTTTTAATACGGGATCTATTTTATTCATCGTAATTAAATTTATAAATATTTGATTAATTTTTTATCGTATAACATACCGCAAAAATAAAATTTTTTTTAATGAAAAAAAATGTTTTCAGCAAATAATCTCAATAAAAAAAGAAAACAACTATTAAACAACTCACATACAAACTTTTGAAAACAATATAAAAATCGCTTTTTATTATTCAATTTGTTAATACACTAAAAAATATTCTAATTGCGTTATTCAATAAAATTTTAGTTGATTCGGCAAATAACTATTAAACAAAAAAATATGAAATATTTAGTCTTAAGTTTTTTATTTGTTTTCACTCCGTTTTTAGTGAAAAGTCAAGGTGCTGACGATAAACAAACCGCTTTGATTTATTACAACATCGCTTTAAGTTCCGATAAAATAGGTAATTATGAGCGTGCCGTCGAGTATTTTTTAAAAGCATATAAATTAGATACCAATTACAATGACGTTTACAATAGAATTGGTAATTCTTATTGCAAAGCATTAAGATACAGCGAAGCTCTTCCTTATTTTGAAAAGCACTTAAAAATGTTTCCCGATAGTACGGAATCCTATATGAATATTGGAAATACTTATTATGTTTTGGGTGAATACGAAAAAGCTATTCAATATTATGAAAAGACCGTAGCTATTGACCCCAACCATAAAACTGCCTATAGAAATATGGGAAACTCTTATTTTAAAATAAACAATAAGGAAAAATACCTTGAGTTTTTTAAAAAAGCTGCTCAATTAGGCGATTACGAAATTCAAAATTGGCTTAGAGCGAATGATGAAAAATGGTAACCTCTTAACAGTGTAATTATTAAATTTTTACTTTTAAAAATTCATCAATAATAGTATCTACCGAAATGCTTTCGGCTTCGGCTCTATAGTTTTTCACCAAACGATGACGCATTACCAAATGAGCTATCGCCTTAACATCTTCTATATCGGGCGATATTTTTCCATTTAAAATGGCATGGCATTTGGCTGCAATGATAAGATTTTGCGAAGAACGAGGACCTGCTCCCCATGCCAAATACTTATTTGCCCATTCGTGAGCCGCTGCTGTTTCGGGACGCGTAATGGTCGATAAATTAACTGCATACCTAAACACATTATCGGCAACGGGTATTTTTTGTAATAATTTCTGATAATAACGTATTTCTTCTATCGTAATGACCGGTTGCAATTCATACATATCGCCTCCAATCGTCGATTTCACTATATCGACTTCTTCATCGAAACTTGGATAGTCTAAATAAATATTAAACATAAAACGGTCTAACTGTGCCTCAGGAAGCGGATAAGTTCCTTCTTGCTCTATGGGATTTTGGGTAGCTAACACAAAAAACGGTTCCGGCAATTGATGTGTAACTCCTGCTATAGACACACTGCGTTCTTGCATAGCTTCTAAAAGAGCCGATTGGGTCTTGGGCGGAGTACGATTTATTTCATCGGCTAATACGACATTAGAAAAAACAGGACCTTTAATAAAGCGGAAATTTTTATTTTCGTCTAATATTTCCGTTCCCATAATATCGCTTGGCATTAAATCGGGTGTAAATTGAATTCGATTATAGGATAATCCTAAAGCCTTTGATATAGTAGTAATCATTAAAGTTTTTGCCAATCCCGGCACTCCAATCAATAAAACATGTCCGCGACTAAAAATAGTAATAAGAATGTTTTTCAACACCTCATCTTGTCCTATAATTACCTTACCGACTTCTTGCCTTAAGTGTGCATATTTTTCCGTAAATGCTTTTACAGCTTCTACATCTGAGTTGAATGTTATCATTTTGTTATAATTCCAAATTTTTCAAAAAAGTCGCAATCTTGGTATTGCTCTTTTACTTTTATATGTGTTATTTTTACTTTATTTATCGCCCATTTCAGTAGTGCTTTTTGCTTTTTTTGCTCTAAAGCAACATTCTTAATTTTTTCATAGTCATCGATTAAATTTGCTTTATGTGCTGCGTGTTTTGCTTTTACATATATAATTCTATATGCTTGATTTCCATCATCGGTAATCATAGGCACTACTTGTGAAAACTCTCCCGCTATTAAATTGTTGATAGCATATAAAATAGATTTATCCAACTGATCTTCCGTAAAAGTATACGATAAATTATAAGGATTTACAATTACGCCACCATTAATTTTACTGGGGTCATCGGAATAACGCATTGCTGCCGAATCGAAAGGCATTTTAGTGTCTTTCAATATTTTATATATACTATCCAAATAATTTTTAGACTGCATCATTTCTTCTGCAGAAGGTTTGGGTTTTATTAAAATATGTGCCACATTGATTTGATCTCCCCTACGTTCAATCATTTGTATAATATGAAATCCTGCTTGTGTTTCTACGACAGGGGAAATTTCGCCGGGTCTTAAAGTAAAAGCGGCTAATTCAAATTCACTAAAAAGTTCACCTCTGCTCACAAAACCTATTTCGCCTCCTTTAGCAGCGCTAGCGGGGTCTTCGGAATACAATCGAGCAAATGTTTTGAAGCTCTCGCCTCTCAAAACACGAGAACGTATTTCTTCAAGTCTATTTTTAACTTCTATTTTTTCTATTTCACTAATGATAGGTGTTTTAACTATTTGCGACAATTCATATTCTAAAGGAATTACGGGCAAACTGTCGTAAGGTATGCTTTCAAAATACTCTTTAACTTCCTGATAAGTAATGTTGATATTTTGTGTCAATTTATATTGCATTTGATCGATAAGAAATTCATCTTTTACCAAATCACGTGAATCAATTTTTATTTCGGAAAGTGTTTTTCCGTAGGCTTCTTCCAATTTTTTAATGTTTCCTCCCATTTGTGCTATTTGCATACGCATATTATAGTCTATTCGTTCGTTGATTTGCGCATCCGTTACGACAATACTGTCCAACTCAGCTTGATTGACCAATAATTTTTGAAAAATCAGCTGTTCTAAAATAGCACAACGTAATTCATCTTCATTTTCAAGAGTAAACAAGCCCATTTGATATTTATATCCTTGTAAAGCATATTCTAAGTCCGACTTTAAAATAATACGATTGCCGACAGTTCCTATGATTTCATCAATAACATTTTTATCTGTTTGAGCAACAGCCATTATTTGTATAAAAAAGCATAAAACAATTCCTATTTTTAATTTCATATTTATTTTTTTTCTGATTCACTCTCTACGGCAACTACTATAGCACGCTCTTTTTGAGCTTTTTTTAATGCGTCCAATCTTATTTTTTTCAACAATGCTTGTCTTCGTTGATTGAGAATAATGTTTTTTATATTTTCTTTTTCCACACTCAAAGGCGAATAGGCTTCGTTAATTTTAAAGTCAATAATTTTAACTAAATACACACTATTCGAATCGCTTAATTCTATATTTCTATTATGATGTAAGTATTGCTCTTGATTATAAGTATTGATGGGCATTTCTTTTAAAATATCATCAAATAAAAGCCAATCGTTTTCAAAATACATATTTTCGGCATGATTAAGTGCTATGTTTTTGAGCCTTTTTTCATCTTGCGATGAAAGATTTTCAGCAAATAACAAATGACGTACTAATTCCAACTGCTTGAAATCTAACGGTAACTTTATATAATGCACTTTTACAATGTTTTTTCGCATTTCGAAATCCAATTTATGCTTCTCGTAGTAATGCCGTATTTCTTCATCCGACACTTCTTTATTTAATAACGATTCTACTTTTTTATTTTCGTAAGCAAAAATTAAAAGAGACTCATAATATGCTTGCAATTGTTTATCAAAATTTTTCTCTTTACGTGTCAATGTTTTTTCAGCTTCATGCAATAATACTTGTTTTTGAATCCATGTGTCTATATAATAAGCCGGTATAATTACGCTATCGGATTGTGTTTCAAAGTTGGGAATCATTTCCTCCAAATCGCTATATGACAGCTCCTTATCATATACAAAAGCTATGACTTTTTCTTCCGAATGCTTGCACGCTACGCATAACAAAAAACAAGTGAAAATAAGAAGTGAATATTTCATTATTTATTTTTTATCAACGATAAAATGGCTTCTTTGTCTACCCATATTTTATTGTTTGTACGCAAATCTTTTATCCATTCTTCTTCCAAATAGTTTTGATATTGCGAAACTATCATTCCTTTTACCTCTTCTAAAGGTTTTGGTGATGGTGCTAAGAATTCGACGGGTAAAACTATTTGCAAACTTGCATTGAGTGGATATTTATCTAAAAATTGCTTTAGCTCATCGGCTTGCGGTTTAACATTTTCTCCGTTTTTTGCTTTATTTATATCTTCTTTCCAGTTATCCCAACTAAAAATTTCATCGAATTTTTTATTTTCCGCTCTTTCTAACAATACATTTTCAAGAGTTATCAATTCCTGCTTTTTGTTTAATTTTTGCATTGCTTGCTGAGGAAGAGTTCCTTTTTTCAACAATTTTAAAAATTTATTACAACTTGATTGATCTTTTGCCGTATACACATTGGCATTCAAGCGTACATCGTATAAATAATTGTTCTGAATAGTGGCATAAAACTCCTTTAAGCCTATCGTATCTTGTTCTGCTTTTCTCCACACTTTTTGCTCGTTTAATTCATACAATAAAACTCCTTCTTTGTATTCTTTCATCAAATTGGCAAACTCAGGATGTTTTGTTTCAAGTTGTGAATCTTCGTAATCAATAACCGTTTGTTGAACAAAATCTTTGTAGAAATAGGTTATTATTTCGCTAAGTTCTATATTGATTTCATATTGATTTTGTTCAAGGTATTGCGCAAAATCTTTTTGTGTATATATCTTATCGGCTATTTTAAATAAAGGTTTTTCCCATTGTGCTACCGATTTTGCTTCCCATTTACCTTCAAAAATCGAAGAATCAATCTTGTAAAATGCCTCTAATGCAGGAAATTTATTTTTTTCTTTGTATTCTTTAAAACCGTATTCTTTTTTCAATTTATTAGCAAAAGCTTCTTTGCTTTTATTCGATCGAGTGTCTTTCATAATTCTATTTCTAACAATAGCTCTCGTCTCAGCATTTATCTCGATAGGAATTCTTTTGGTTAATTTTACAATATGAAATCCATATATTGTTTCAAACGGCTCACTAACTTCATTCAATTTCAGATTATACATGTGTTGAATAAAATCTCCGATATAATCATTTACCGCAAAAAGAGGTAATTCTCCTTTACGCGAAACAATTCCTTTATCAGTACAATACATTTCTACTGCTTTGGTAAAATCCATTCCTTCTTTCACTGCCTTATAAGCTTCTTGTGCTTTATTTTTAGTTTCAATCGAATCCTCCTTGCTTGCATTAGCGGGATAAGATATTAAAATTTGTGAAATCGCACATCTTCCAAGAGCGGGCTTTTTATCTTGTAAGTAAAGAATATGATAGCCGAATTCCGTTCTAATAGGCATAGATATTTCACCTACTTTTAAATTATACGCTCCCGATTCAAAAGAATAAATCATATTAAACACACTAAAATAGCCTAAGTCGCCTTTATTTCCTCTTTGTCTGACAACACCTTCCGAAGTTTTAAAATCTCTTGCCGATGGGTCGTCCGATTCTTTTTCGGCTACGGCATTAAAGGGTTCTCCATCTAAAATACGCTTACGTAATTGCATGATTTCTTTATATGCTTTAAGCGTATCTTCCGGTTTAGCTTCCAACGATAATTTTTTCATAATATGACTTACCCTTAAATCCCACTGCATACGCTGCATTGCCTCGTCAAGTAGCTTGTCATCAACTTCTTTATCGGTTAAATAACCCTTAGCGGCTTGCGTGCGATAACCTTCCAATTCTTTTTGCAGTTTTTCTATGGTATCCAAACGCAGTTCCAATGCTTCGGCATAACGTAATCGGAAATTGATATACAAATCAATGTATTCGAGTAAGTCTTTTTCCGTTGATTTACTTAAATCATTATTTTTAATATACGTGTTTTTAAATTCGGATAAACTTACATTTTCCTTTCCTATTTTCAACACTATTGCATTGTCTTGTGCTATCACATGATAAAATGACAATACAAAAATTAAACTTATGATACTTGCTATTCTTCTCATTTTCTTATATTTAATTTTATTATTATCTCGTATAGTTAGGAGCTTCTTGCGTTATAGTAACGTCATGAGGGTGATTTTCTTGTATGCCTGCCGATGTTACTTTAATAAAACGTGCTTTTTTCAAGGCTTCGATGTTAGAAGAACCCGTATAACCCATTCCTGCACGCAAACCTCCTATCATTTGATGTATTACTTCCGATAACATTCCTTTAAAAGGCACTCTTCCTACGATACCTTCAGGAACTAATTTTGCAATATCGCTTTCAAAATCTTGAAAATATCTGTCTTTAGAGCCTTTTTGCATCGCTTCTAAAGAACCCATTCCTCTATAGGTTTTGTATTTTCTTCCTTCATATATAATCGTTTCTCCCGGCGACTCTTCTACTCCGGCAAATAAAGAACCTGCCATAATGGTTGAAGCTCCTGCCGCTAATGCTTTGATAATATCGCCCGTATAGCGAATACCACCATCGGCAATGATAGGAATTTCCGTACCTTTTAAAGCTTTAGCGACAGCATAAATAGCCGCTAATTGAGGTACGCCGACTCCGGCAATAATACGTGTGGTGCATATAGAACCCGGACCTATGCCTACTTTGACTGCATCGACACCTATTTTAGCCAAAGCAATGGCTGCCTCAGGTGTAGCAATATTTCCTACTACCATTTGTAAATCAGGATATTTTTGCTTGATTAGTTTAGCTATTTGTATTACTCCTTTCGAATGACCGTGTGCCGTGTCGACAACTATGGCATCTACACCTACTTTTTTCAGTTCATCTACTCTTTCCATCGTGTCGGCTGCCGTACCCACCGCAGCTGCCACACGCAAACGACCTCTGCTATCTTTACAAGCATTGGGACGAGCTTTGATTTTAATAATGTCTTTGTAAGTAATCAAGCCTATCACTCTGTTTTTATTGTCTACTACCGGCAATTTTTCAATTTTATACTGCTGTAAAATGTCGGCAGCTTTCTCGAAATCAGTAAATTCAGTAATGGTAATTACCTTTTTAGTCATTATTTTTTCAATCGGTAAATCCAAATCTTTTTCAAAACGAAGGTCGCGGTTGGTAACGATTCCTTTTAAACGTTTTTCCTTATCCACCACAGGAATTCCTCCGATATGATACTCTTTCATAAGAGCAAGAGCATCTTTTACGGTAGCTTTAGCTCCTATAGTAATCGGTTCGATTATCATACCGTTTTCCGCACGTTTTACCTTATTTACTTCAAAGGCTTGCTCCTCTATCGACATGTTTTTATGGATAACGCCTATTCCGCCTTCTTGAGCAATAGCAATGGCTAACTTTGATTCCGTAACGGTATCCATAGCTGCCGATACTATGGGAATATTTAAAGTTATCTCTTTTGTAAATGAAGTAGATAAATCAACTTCACGAGGCAATATTTCACTATATGCAGGAAGGAGTAATACGTCGTCGTATGTAAATCCCTCTCCTACAAACTTTTCTTTTTCGAACTCAAAAGATGTATTCATGACTAAAAATTTTTTCAAAATAATGAATCTACAAAAATATATATTTTTTTTATATTAACTATATTTAATATGTAAAATTATAAAATATTAATCCGATTAATACTTTTTAAAGAGTAAAAGATTTTCAGATATTTTTATTTTATACGAAAATTTCGTGTATTTTTGTAATCTTAAAACGTAAAAAATCATGACGAATGTAGTTGCCTTAGTAGGAAGACCTAATACCGGAAAATCGACACTCTTCAATAGACTGACGCGTTCACGGCAAGCTATTGTTGATGCTACTGCCGGCGTTACACGTGATCGTAATTACGGAAAATCGGAATGGAACGGATTTACATTTTCAGTTATTGATACAGGCGGTTATGTCGATAACTCGAAAGATATTTACGAAAATGAAATAAAAAAACAAGTCCTTTTAGCCATTGACGAAGCTGATGTTATTTTATTTTTAGTGGACGGACGTGAAGGAATTAATCCTATGGATGAAGATATTGCACGTATCCTTCGTACAAGCGTAAAGCCTATCTACTTAGTCGTTAATAAGATTGACTCCCCTATTAATTATAACGACCAAATGGAATTTTACGCTTTAGGAATGGAACATCTTTTTGCTGTTTCGGCTGCTTCCGGAAGTGGAACCGGTGAGTTATTAGATAGTGTGGTGCAGCATTTTAATCAAAAAGAAGAAAGTGAAGAAACGGATAATTTACCGAAAATTGCGGTAGTAGGACGTCCCAATGTAGGTAAATCATCTATTATCAATGTTTTTCTTGGAAAAGAACGTCATATTGTATCCCATCTTTCAGGCACAACAAGAGATTCTATCTTTTCGCGATACAAAGCTTTCGGTTTTGATTTTAATTTAATAGATACGGCAGGATTGCGTAAAAAGAAAAATGTAGACGAAGACATAGAATTTTATTCCGTAATGCGAACCGTACGCACTATCGAAAACAGCGATGTTTGTATAGTTATGTGTGATGCTACTCAAGGATTTGAATCGCAAGACCTCAATATATTAAGTTTAGCTCAACGCAATAAAAAAGGAATTGTAATTGTTGTCAACAAATGGGATTTAATAGAAAAATCGAACAATACGGTCAAAGAATTTGAAAAAGCCATACTTAATAAAATAGCTCCCGCTAACGATGTTCCCATTATTTTTACTTCCGTTATCAAAAAACAACGTATTTATAATGTTATAGAAACTGCCATTGAGGTATATCAAAATATGAAACGAAAAATAACTACTTCGGAAGTAAATAATACTTTGTTAGAAATCGTTAAAGACAATCCGCCACCTATGCAGAAAGATAAAGTAATAAGAATTAAATATATTACTCAACTTCCTACGGCTTATCCGCAATTTGTATTTTTCTGTAATTTACCGCAATACGTACGCGAAGATTATAAACGTTTTATTGAAAACAAGATACGAGCCATTTGGAACTTCCGTGGAAGTCCGGTAGATATTTATTTTAGAAAAAAATAAAGTTGATTATGAAAAAACACATCATTCTATTTTTAGTAATAACGTTAAGTTTTATTGCCTGCGACAATAAAAAAGTAATTTATGAGCAAACTATTTACTTTGCCGATGCACAATGGAATCGTTTTAGTATATTGGAATTTACGCCGGAAATAAAAAACATAAAAAAAGATTATGATTTTATTGTAAGCGTTCAATTCAAAGAAGGATACCAACACAATACACTACCTATCAATACAGTATTAATATATCCAAACGGGCAAAAAAATATTAATAGACACGTGTTTTTAATACAAAACGAACACGGTTATTTAGGCAATGTTAAAGACGATTCACGCTACATTGAAGCAGTTATATTCAGCAAAAAACATTTTGACGAAAAAGGAACTTATATTTTTACAGTGCAACAACTTACACAATATTACGATTTAGGAAACATAAAAGCAATCGGCTGTAAAGTAATACGCAGCAATTCAAAAAATAAATAATTTTTCTACTATTAACACTTACATCAATGACAAAAATTAGAATTACAAAAATCTTTCATTTTGAAATGGCTCACGCACTTATTGACTACAATGGATTGTGTAAAAACATACATGGACACTCCTATCAGCTTGAAATAAGAGTAAGTGGAAACATTGACCAACATCCCGACCCTTCTAAAAAAGGAATGGTAATGGATTTTTCCGATTTAAAAGAAATCGTTGAAGAACACATTATTCAGCAATATGACCATGCACTTATTTTAAACGACAAAAGCAATCCCGAACTAATCAAACAGCTAAAAGCCAATTACCAAAAAATATTAATCGTCAATTTTCAGCCCACCAGCGAACAATTGTTGGTTGATTTTGCACAGCGCTTAACCAAGCAGCTGCCAAAATATGTAACACTGCACAGCATTCGACTTTCAGAAACACAAAACTCTTATGCCGAATGGTATGCGGAAGATAATTTGTAAGTATAAACTTTTTATAAAAATTTCCTTTACAAAAACACAACACACTTTTTGGGACAGTACCTTTTTTTTACCGCAAAGAACGCAAAAAATTTTGTTCAAAAAATTTCACTTTATTATAAAAAAAAACGAGATTGTTCGGTATTCACCTCAATAATCTCGTTTTGGTTTTGTGAGAATTATTTACATAATCTCACATAGCATAAGGTGTTTAGCTACATTTTTCTTTTTGATATTCTTGAATAATAGCTTTAACACTATCTGTAGAAACTCTACCATAGACTTTTTCACCTACCATTACAACAGGAGCCAAACCACATGCACCGACACAGCGTAAGCAACTTAATGAAAACTTACCGTCAGGGGTAGTTTGTCCGACTTGTATATTTAAAATACGTTTAAACTCGTCTAACACCTTTTCCGCACCACGGACGTAGCATGCTGTTCCCATACATATACTAATGGGATGTTCGCCCTTCGGAACCATAGTGAAAAATGAATAAAAGGATACTACACCATAAACCTGAGCTACCGAAACGCCTAATTCTTCGGCTATTACTTCCTGAACTTCAGCAGGTAAATAGCCAAATACTCCTTGTGTTTTGTGCAACACGTTTATTAATTCACCTTTATTGTTGTTGAATTCTTTACAAATTGCCTTAATTTGTTCAACTTTTGTATTACTTAATTTTATTTTTGCCATAATGTTAAAAATTTATCGAGTTAAATTATTCATCAATTTCGATTACTTTCTTTTTATCGAAATAATGAGTGTGTAATAAATGATGAGATTTTTCGCTCAAAGGTGCACCCAAGAATTCTTTATACAGTTTTTGTATATAAGGATTTTCATGCGATTTTCTGATAGCTTTACTCTTATCTTCGTCGTAAATAGCTTTCTGACGAGCAAACAATATGGAAGAATCGCCGTGGTGAAGCGGCTGACCGCCTCCGCCTATACAACCTCCGGGGCAAGCCATAATTTCGATAGCGTGGAAACCGCTATTTCCGGCTCTAACTCTTTCTAACAATTTTCGAGCATTACCCAATCCGTGTGCAATACCGATTTTAATTGGAGTTCCGTTAAAATCAACGGTGGCTTCACGAATACTTTCCAATCCTCTTAGCTCGGTAAAATCAACTTTTTCTAAGGTTTTACCTGTGAAAATTTCGTATGCCGTACGGGTAGCAGCTTCAATAACACCTCCGCTAGCACCAAAAATAACAGCAGCTCCGGTCGATTCGCCTAAAGGAGCATCGTAATCACTTTCGGGCAATGCATTGAAGTTAATATTAGCTTGCTTAATTAGTTGAGCTAATTCGCGTGTTGAAAGTGAAAAATCCACATCGGGATTTCCGTCTGTTGAAAATTCTTCACGACTACGTTCAAACTTCTTAGCCAAACAAGGCATAATAGAAACAACTACCATATCTTGGCGTTTAATTTTAAGTTTATCAGCAAAATAGGTTTTTGCTATCGAACCAAACATTTGTTGTGGTGAACGTGCTGTTGATGGAACATCCAACATATCCGGGAATTGATGTTCAAAGAAATTAACCCATCCCGGGCAGCAGGAAGTAAGAATAGGTAATTTGACAGTAGTATCGCCTTTTAGGTAACGAGCAATTCTGTCTAATAATTCCGAACCTTCTTCCATAATGGTAAGGTCGGCAGCAAAGTCGGTATCAAAAACATAATCGAATCCGAGTTCTCTGAGAGCCGAAACCATTTTTCCGGTAACACTTGTTCCGGGTTTTAAACCGAATTCTTCGCCAAGTGCAGCTCTAACTGCCGGTGCCGTTTGAACAACAACTGTTTTTGTCGGGTCGGCAAGCAGTCTGATAATCTGATTGGTGTGGTCAACTTCGGTTAATGCACCGGTCGGACATACCGCAACGCATTGTCCGCAGTAGGTACATGGACTGCAAGATAAATCTTGTTCGAAGGCAGGTGCTACTACCGAGGTAAAGCCTCTATTAACTGCCGACAAAGCCCCTACTGTTTGAATTTCGTTACACATCATTTCGCAACGTCTGCACATGATACATTTGTCTACATCGCGAATAATTGAAGGTGACATATCTTTTTTATAAGTCGATTGTTCGCCTTGGTATTCTATTTCGCGAATGCCAAATTCGTGGGCTAATGTTTGCAATTCGCAATTCCCACTTTTTGCACAAATCAAACAGTCTGTCGGGTGGTCACTCAAAATGAGTTCGAGGACGGTTTTTCTTGCATTTAAAACTCTAATGTTGTGTGTATTAATAACCATTCCTTCGGTGCATTCGGTAGCACAAGCAGGTGCAAGATTACGTCTTCCTTCTACTTCAACAACGCATATACGGCAACCTGCAGGACGGTTAGTAATATTAAAATCTTTGAGGTGTAAATAACATAATGTGGGTATAGTAATACCGACACTTTTAGCGGCATCCAATATTGTTGTGCCTTGTTTTACCTCAACTTCTTTTTTATCTATTGTTACTTTAATATTCTTCATATTATTATCTTTTTTTAATGACTTATCTGATAAATATTGCATTGAATTTACATTTTTCTATACAAGCACCACACTTAATACAAAGTTCTTGATTAATAGTATGTGGAGCTTTTCTTTCGCCGGTAATTGCATTGACAGGGCAATTTCTTGCACAAGCAGTACAGCCAACACAATTTTCAGGATTTATTTCGTACTTCATCAAATCTTTACATCGTCCGCTGGGACATCTGTGTTCTTTAATGTGAGCAACGTATTCATCATAGAAACCTTCTAATGTTGACAAAACAGGGTTGGGAGATGTTTGACCTAAACCGCATAATGCCGTATCTTTGATAACTTTGCTTAAGTTACGCAACAGGTCAATATCTTCCATTTTACCGTTTCCATGGGTAATTCTGTCAAGTATTTCGTAAAGGCGTTTATTTCCAACTCTACAAGGAGCACATTTTCCGCACGATTCTTCAACGGTAAAATCTAAGTAGAATTTAGCGATAGAAACCATACAGTCGTCTTCGTCCATTACAACCATACCTCCCGAACCCATCATAGAACCTGCTTTCACGAGGTTATCAAAATCAATGGGTAAGTCTAAGTGTTTTTCCGTTAAGCAACCGCCTGAAGGACCTCCTGTTTGAACGGCTTTAAATTTCTTGCCGTCTTTAATTCCTCCTCCGATTTCGAAAATAACTTCTCTAAGAGTTGTACCCATAGGAACTTCTATAAGTCCTACGTTGTTAATTTTTCCTGCTAAAGCAAATACTTTTGTTCCTTTCGATTTTTCGGTTCCAATTTTGTTGAACCAGTCTGCTCCCTTGTTGATGATAACCGGAACGTTAGCAAATGTTTCAACATTATTTACGTTAGTAGGTTTTCCTAAATATCCTGATACGCTTGGGAATGGGGGTTTAAGTGTAGATTCACCTCTACCGCCTTCCATAGAGCGGATAAGTGCTGTTTCTTCTCCGCAAACGAAAGCTCCGGCTCCGTAACGTATTTCTATGTCGAAATTGAATTTTGTTCCTAAAATTCCTTTTCCAAGAAGTCCGATTTCTTGAGCTTGTTGAATAGCTATTTTGAGTCGTTTAATAGCCAGAGGATATTCGGCTCTTATGTATATAAGTCCTTTATCCGCTCCTATACAATAACCGCAAATAGCCATTGCTTCGACTACAGAGTGCGGGTCGCCTTCAAGAATAGATCTATCCATGAACGCTCCCGGGTCACCCTCGTCAGCATTACATACTACATACTTTTGGTCTCCGGGGCTTTTTGATGTGATTTCCCATTTCATTCCTGTAGGGAAACCTGCGCCTCCTCTTCCTCGCAAGCCGCTTTTTTTCATCTCTTCGATAACTTGCTGAGGTGTCATCTCGGTAATACATTTTGCAACAGCTGCATAGCCGTCTCTTGCAATGTACTCGTTGATGTTTTCCGGATTGATAAAACCGCAATTACGTAACGCTATACGCAATTGTTTACGATAGAAACCCATGTGTTTTGAATCGTGAACAATTTCTTTTTTGTCAGGATCTTTGTATAACAATCTTTGAACTTGTCTTCCTTTGATGACATGCTCTTTGATGATTTCTTCAGCATCTTCCGGGGTAACTTGTGTGTAAAAAGTGTTGTCCGGTTGTACTTTTACAATAGGTCCTTTTTCGCAGAATCCAAAACATCCGGTTGTAATTACTTGAACTTCATTTTCAAGTTTATTCTCTTTTAGGTGTTTCCTTAGCCTTTCTTCTAAAACATTGCTTTGTGAGGATCGACAACCTGTTCCACCGCACACAAGCAAATACATTTTATACTTTGTGTCCATAATTTTATTTTAATTAATTTTTCTTATCTTCAATTTTTTCGTAATTTACAGGAATAATGCCGTCAACTAATTCGCCTGTAAGAATATATTTTGTAATAATTTCTTCGGCTTTTTTAGTGTCTACATAACCAAATACAATTGGTTCTTCTCCCGGTTTGGTAACTTCAATGGTTGGCTCGGCATAGCAGTAACCCATACATCCTGTTTGTGTAACAACAGCAGGGATATTGCGTTTATCCAAATCACTTACTAAAAAGTCCATCACTGTTTTGGCACCGGAAGCAATACCGCATGTCGCCATGGCAACCTTTATTTGAACGAGATTTTCAGCATTTTCGCTGTGTTCGCGTAGCTTCATTTTTCCTTCTACGTCTGCTTTGATTTTTCTTAAGTCGTCTAACGATTTTATTTTATTCATATTATTAATAATTTTAAATGGATATTACTTTATGTTTTCGTTGATTATTTCTTTTATATAGTTAATTACTTGCGGGTTAGATAATGGAACTCCTTCCAACACTTCTTTCATATCTTGTGTTTTGAGGTTAAATTCATTATCTCCTTTTTTGTAATCAAATTCAAATTCTGTTTTTTCCCATGAGCTGATTGTCAAAGCCATTGCTCCTCCAATATCTCCCAAAGGCAACATATCTACGTGTTCATATTTGAAAACCGCACTTACAGTTGTGCCTTGATTGAGTTCCGACTTTATTTGAAAATTTCCTTCGGTTTTTTCGGCATTTTGCTTTAACAATGGAATACCGAGCCCAACTTTTCTAGTTGTTCGCGAAGTGCAAAATGGGTCTGTAACATTTTTCACCATTTCGGCACTCATCCCTTTTCCATTATCTTTTATACTCAATGTCAATGTTTTATCTGTTTCGTTATAAATTAATCCAACGTATACCTCCGTAGCCTCTGCTCTTGTAGAGTTTTGCAAAATATCAATCAAATGTAATGATAAATCTTTCATATAGCTAACGAAGTTTGTACTTGATTATTTTTTAATGCTGTTTTTATACTTCCGAAAGAAAGATCTTCCATAAAGAAATTTGTATAAACACTGCCTATTTGATTTGTAAAATGTGCATCCGAGTTTGCAATTAATGATAATCCTAACGCTTTTGCCATTTTTAGGATTCCCGGATTTTTTTGAATATGCGCCGACACTTCGAGTGCATCTGCATTGAGGTCGGGCGGAATAAATCCTAATTGACTTGTTATACTTGTTGTTTTTTTGTCGATGTGTGCAGGAATAAAAATCCCGTCGTTTTCGTGGGTAAACTTTTCCAACTGATTTAAAGACTGCGATATAGCTGAAATCAAAAGATTATCAACTTCTTGAATTATTTCTTCATTTTTATTTACGACAAGCTGAAAACCAAAAGTTTCCGGGTCGTTTTTTATATCCGACATGTTTTCGTCAAGATATTTTTGAAGTTTTGAGAGTTGACTTTCTTTTTCAAAGAAAACAAGGCAATGAAGTTCTTCTTTTGTTGTAACCTCAGCACCTTTGAGTACTAATATTCCATGTTCTTTGGCAATTTCTTCAGTAACATTGCAGTGTAAAGTGCTGTTGTGGTCGGTAATACCTATGATGTTTAATTGCATTTCTATGGCTTTTGCGACGATATTTTTAGGACTCATATCTAAATCGCCGCAAGGGGATAAAACTGTATGTATATGTAAATCAGCTTTATAAGTTGCCATTATTTTTTATTTTTTCAATAAATTATAAATCAGTCCGGATGTTTCGAATGCCGATAAAGAAGTTCCTAATACCGGAATGCCTTCTTCATTAGCTTGTTCGAGCATATCTTCCTCCGGTTCGTTGTTATTGATTAATATGATACAAGAAAGTTCTCGTAAAGATGCTACAGCGATGGCATTTTTGTGCGATTGCAATGTTATCCATGCGTTTCCGCTTTCGGCTTTGCCCATCACATCGCTCAACAAATCGGAAGTATAACCTCCTGATATTTCAATATTTTCGCCTTTTGCTGTTCCAAAAACCGTTAAGTTTAGTTTTTCAATTAGTTCTATTACTTTCATTTTTTTAAATTTTTATATTTAGAAAATTTATTTTTTCCCCAAATATCGCTCAATATTTCATAAGACTCTTCAGGTTTTAATTTGTTTTCGGCTTCCATATTTTTTTGTATAAAAATACATTGCTCAATTGTGGATTCGTTATTTGCAATATCATTGGCTAAAGCATTGCAGTTTGGTGCTCCACAGGCAGAACAATCGGTTTGAGGCAATATTTTCATGAGGTCGGAAATGGTTGTCAATTTTTGCATGGCTTTTTCAATATTATCGTCCAAACTCATAATATTACGCGGTTCTACTTTATTTACAGCAATATGACTCTCAAGATATTCCTTATCGTGAATAAAATTTTGAACTTTAATAACCTCCGGTTCGTCGTTGTTGTTTTTTATCCTTTCTGCAATCAGGAACTTATTTGTTGTAAGTAGAACTCCGCCAACACAACTTTCGATGCAGGCTCTGAGTTCGAGATAATCAACTCCCGGAACCTCATCATCTTCAATTTTTTCCAAAAAATCAATTACATTATGAATGCCGTCGATAGCAAAGTTATTTCCCTTTATATATTTTGATTCGCCTTCCGTTAAGGGCCATCTCCTCGACCTAAAATTGAGTTTAGAGTATTCTCTATTTATCTCCATTTTATTTTTATTATTGCTCAAATAGGTAAAGGTTCTATTGAAAAGCGTATCCATGTTTATCACGCCATCTATTTGGCTTTCTTCTTCTCCTACAGGACTTTTGATAGCTGCTATCTTAGCAGCACAGGGTGTAATGTAAAAAAGTCCTATATCGCTATTATCAATGCCTTGGTCAACAAGGCGTTTCCTAGTATTGTATGCGGTTATATCCAAGGGTGGTTTCAGCAACAAAATATTTGATGTCAAAGAAGGGAATTTAACTTGTATAAGTCTTACAATAGCAGGGCAAAACGAGGATATTATCGGTTTATCCTCGGCATGTTTTTTTACATATTTATTGATTTGCTCAATCAAAAAAGGAACACTTTGCTCGACTTCAACAACATCGGTAAATCCGGCTCCTAAAATAGCGTTTTTTATATCGTTTTGCGTAAATTGCGAAGGAAATTGTCCGAAAAAAACATGCGGAACCAAGGCTATTTTATGAGAGAACATGTGTATTTTCTCAAAGTCGTCTTGCTTTATATAAATTGCATGTACAGGGCAAGATCTATAACATTCTCCACAATCTACACAGCGGTCTTCGTAGATTACTGCTTTTCCTTTTTTAATTCTAATTGCTTCGGTAGGACACGAAACCATACACCGAGAACATCCAAAACAAATGTGTGGATCTACTTTCAATGCATGTGAAAAATGTGCTTGTCCCATCTATTTTTTATAAATTTATAATTAACTCTACTCGAGTGCCGTCTTCGGCGCTACTCGTGATATTCATAGCGTTTGCGTTTCTATTCATATTGCAAAGTCCCATTCCGGCACCAAATCCCATTTCTCTAACAGCCGGTGTTGCGGTTGAGAAGCCCTCTTGCATAGCCTGTTCAATGTTCGGGATACCGGGTCCTGTGTCTTTCAATACTATCGACACTTTTTTAGGCTCTATATCGCATACTATTTTGCCTCCATACGAATGCGCAACAATGTTTACTTCACCTTCGTATAGTGCAATCACAATGCGTTTTATAACTTGCGGATCGACATTAAGCTGTTTTAGCACTTTTTTAAAAGCACTTGAAGCATCGCCTGCTTTACTAAAATTTCCAGCTTCTATATCGTATTCGAATCGCATAATTGTTAATAAATTGGTTTTATTCCGTGTTGGTAAAGGATGCCGCTAGCCTTGAACATCGAAAATGGACATTGTATGATTATAATATCATTTTCTTCGGCAAGTTCCAACATCTCGGGTGTTGCTTTTTTATTTCTTACTATAATAATATTTTGAATATCAAGCATTTCACAGGTTCTTATTGTTTGAACATTTACCAATCCCGTGATAAGAATTAAATTCTCACTATCAATTGTAAGAACTTCACTCATCAAGTCGGAAGAAAAAGCTTTTTCAACTTTTCTGTTTGTAAACTTCTCACTACAAACTATTTCCCCCTCCAAAGATTCTGCTATTTCCTTTATTGTCATTCGATTAAATTGCTATTAAAAATAAAATTTTACATAAAGATTTTTACAACACCATTTGCATTTGTTATGTTTCTCTAATATAATCTCTCTATTCTATTGATTTTTTCCTTCTTTTTTGAAGTGATTTTTATATTGATAACTTATTTTTTTACCCTGCAAAATTAGTAAATTTTTTGATATGTAACACTAATGTTCCTTAATATTTTCATATAAAAATATTTAAAACATAACACTATTATATACAAGTTGTTAAAACAAGTAAGCTAAAGTTAATGTTTGTTTTTTTGATTTTTTTTGAAAAAATTTACAGATATTTTTCAATAAAAAAAATTTTCAATAAAAAATAATGCTACTTTTGCAACATTAAAAAAATAAAATTTATAAATGGACGAAGACCCCTATCATAAGTATTAACCGTACTATAAGGAATAAAATGTTTCCTTATAGTCATTCAAAATTATAAGGAGACAATAATATGGTTGAATTCAAAGACAAGATTCAATTACTTGCCGATAGTAAAGATTGGAAAGGCTTAAAACAAGTTCTCAACGATTTAGATCCTATTCAAATAGCTGATTTATTAGAAGATATTTCCGATAATGCAGAGATTATTATCTTTCGACTCCTTAATAGGAATCAAGCAAAGGAAGTTTTTCAGCTTTTAAGTCATGATAAACAAGAGCAAATTATTGAAGATTTAGCCAACAATGTTAAAACTTTATCAAATCTGCTCAACGACTTAGAGCCTGACGACAGAACGGCTTTTTTCGAGGAATTACCCGGCAAGGTTACCCATCGTTTAATGCAACTTCTTTCTCCGGAAGAACGAACAATTACAACTCAGTTATTGGGCTATCCTGAAGATAGTGTCGGACGTCTAATGACTCCTGAATATGTAGCGATAAAAACCAACAACACTGTTGAACAAGCATTCAAACATATAAGAAAATACGGAAAAGATTCGGAAACTCTTAATGTTATATATGTAGTTGATGATGAATGGAAACTCATAGATGATATAAGAATTAAAGAGCTGATTCTTGCTTCTCCTCAACAAAAAATAGAAGACCTGATTGATCGTCGTTTTGTATCGCTTCATGCTATGGACGACCAAGAAACAGCCATTAAATCTTTTCAAGACTACGACAGAGTAGCTCTGCCTGTTACTAACGATGAAAATCTGCTTCTTGGAATTGTAACCTTCGACGATATTATGGACGTTGCTGAAGAAGAATCTACCGAAGACTTCCATAAATTCGGTTCTATTCAGTCTGTTATTACAAATCCATTAAAAGAAAAAACTTTCAATCTTTATAAAAATCGTATTATTTGGCTTGTCGTTTTAGTGTTTATGAATATTTTTTCCGGAGCAGCAATTTCACATTTCGAAAATGTTATTCAATCGATGGTTTCTTTGGTATTTTTTCTGCCTCTTTTAATTGGTAGTGCAGGAAATGCAGGTTCACAATCCGCCACCTTAATGATTAGAGCTTTAGCTGTCGGAGATGTAGAAGTAAAAGACTGGTATAACCTTATTTGGAAAGAACTTTTAGTGTCTTTTCTACTTGGAATTACAATGGCTGTTGCCGTATCTATCGTAGCTAGTTTCAGAGCACCCGAAATAATTATAGTTCTGTTTATTACTATGGTACTCATTGTTATGACCGGATGTCTAATCGGACTACTATTGCCTTTTATTTTTACAAGATTTAAACTTGACCCTGCTACTGCAAGTGCTCCGTTAATTACTTCAATAGCTGATATTTGCGGAATTGTAATTTATTTTTCCGTTGCTTCCTATTTCTTAAATTTCTAAGAGAATGCGAAGATGAAACTAATGGATAATAAGCATTGAATTATCTAAATTTAAATAAAAATTTATTCATCCCAATCCAAATACACAGGAAAACGTTTTCGATAGTTATCCAAATCATCTTTACTTAGTGTAACACTCAGTATTTGTTCTTTTTCCCCTGCTTGAGCTATGACTTGTCCGAAAAAATTAACCGCTTGTGATTGACCGTTGTAAACAAGGTGATTACCATCTTTACCCACTCGATTTACTCCAATCGCATACGATTGATTTTCAATAGCTCTCGCAGCCAATAATGTCTTATAAACACCTATTCTTCCTGAGGGCCAATTAGCAATGTAAATCAAGCAATCGTAAGCCAAATCGTTATTGTTTCGTTTATTACGACTCCAGATTGGGAAGCGAAGATCATAACATATCAAAGGCATAAATTTCCATCCTTTATATTCTACCAACAAAGAACTTTTACCAACCGTAAACAATTCGGATTCGGAAGCTATGCTAAACAAATGTCGCTTGTCATAACGTTGAATACAGCCATCGGGAGTAACCCATAATAGAGCATTAAAATAATCATTGTTTTCTTGCAATGCTAAACTTGCTACCACAGCGGCATCGTATTTTTTTGCACATTCTTTTAAAAAATGAACACTCTGTCCATCAATAGTTTCTGCTAAAAGAGTAGTGTCAACCGCAAAGCCCGTATTAAACATTTCAGGGAAAATCAAAACATTCGGCTTTTTATCAAGATTTTGTAAAATATTACGATAATGAAGTAAGTTGGTTTCTACTTCTTTCCAACATATATCGGATTGAATTAAACAAACTTCTAATGTAGACGCTTTCATTTGTTTATTGATTAAAAATTTCCGTTACTCTTTCAAAAATTCCTGTTACATAAGCTATTGCCATTCCATAATTGGATACGGGAATTTGTTTTTCGATTACTTGCTTTAATCGGTTATACAATTGCCGTTGTGTTACCATGCATCCGCCACATTGTATCACAAAAGCATATTCATCCAAATCGGGCAATGGCGATAAAGACGATACCCATTCAAAATGTAGCTGTTTTTTAGTGAAATCACGTAACATTTTCGGAATTTTATGTCTTCCTATATCTTCACAAGAAGATACATGTGTACACGATTCCAACATTAATATTTTATCTCCGTCTTTTAATTTTGAAATAAAGGGAGTGCCTTTCAGATAATCTTGAAAATTACCTTTGGTACGTGCTAAAATAATGCTGAAACTTGTTAAAGGAATACTTGTCGGCAGTATTTTCGACACATAAGCAAAAATCTGACTGTCAACAACAACTAAGTTTGGAGACTGTGTTTTCAAATAATCCTCTAACTCTTCGGGTTGTAAACATACGGCAATAGCATGATTATCCAATACATCTCTTATCAACTGCACTTGGGGTAATATTAATCGTCCCTCAGGAGCTTCATCATCTTGAGGCATAACTAAAGCTATTGTATCTCCTTTTGAAATGAGATCTTCTAAATAGCTCTTATTTATATATGCAGTCGGAGGAGTAATTTTAACCAAAGAATCAATGAGTTGCTCTATTCCTACTCGATTAACAGTACTGCATTCTACAATAGGAACTCCATAAGTTTTTAATTGATTTTTTAAGGTTTCGCTTAGTTTTTCTTTGTCTGCTTTATTATGTACGATAAGATAAGGAATTTCGTGAGAATGTAAATTTTCCATCCATTTTTTTTCTACTTCTCCGAATATATTTTCGGATATAACAAAAATGGCAACGTCAATGATTTTTAAAACCTCTTCCGTTTTTTTGATTCGTTTTTCTCCTATTTCACTCACATCATCAATTCCGGCTGTATCGACAAAAACAACAGGTCCTATTCCGAAAATTTCTATTGATTTTTTAACAGGGTCGGTTGTTGTTCCTGCTATGTCCGATACTATTGCAATATCTTGTCCGGCTATCGCATTGATAAGCGAACTTTTACCTTGATTCCTACGCCCAAATATACCTATAAAAACACGCTTTGTTTTCATACGTTCATCATTTTTTTGCAAAGGTATACTTTTATTTATTTTCTTTCTCTTTTTTATAATAAATTTAAGAAAATTAAAAAAAATGAGGTGGGACACTACCTAACAAGACATAGTTAATTATTTAATTTTTTGGGTACTTTAATCTGGAAGTTTCCGATTGTTTTGTCGATTATAAGGGCTGATTAAATAAAGAAAACATCCAAAAGAAAACAATATAATCCATAATGGAATACTTTCCAATATATAGTAAAATTGATTGTTAGATTCCAATATTATCAATTCCGTAATTGATAATATTGTCCATACTAGATATAAAAAAAATAATAATGCCAAAGCCCACCAACCAATTTTATTATTAAATATTATTTGATAGGACAATACTATTGTCGGTATCATCCAAAACCAAATAAAAGGAATATTAATTGAACTTTCTCCCATTATGCCTCCTCGATTGAAGAAAATCAAAAAATTGTAGACTAACAGCAATATAAAATAAGATATTCGCTGAATTAATTTATTTGAAAAGAATTTTAAAAATTTATTCATATTTTAAAAACCTTAAAAATTCCAACGTCTAACTTCAATGTTTTTAGTAATACTGTCTTAAGTGTCCCCCTTTATTAGGACAGTTTTTTTTAACGTTGCAAAAATATACTTTTATTTGTTTCAATCAATAAAAAATAACTATTTACCCCACCTTTGCCCTCCAAATCTTGACCCCACCCTTACCCTCCCCACTTGAAGCGAAGCGAAAAGCATGAGTACATTAATATAAAATTCAAA
>JAAYQB010000068.1 GCA_012519525.1 Bacteroidales bacterium
TAAATAGGAGGGACTACTTCTTGTCCTTCGTTGTCAATAAAACCATATTTTTTGTTTAGTTTTACTTTTATCCAATTTACCATATTGCTTCTATATCTGTATAAATCGTTATATTTAGGAGCAACAATTTCTTTTCCTTCTTTATTGATAAAGCCGTATTTGTTGTTTAGTTTTACTTCTGCCCATCCATAGCGGTAATAGTTAAAGTTACTTATTTCATCGTAAATAGGAGAGACGACTTCTTTTCCTGTGCTATCAATAAAGCCGTATTTATTATTTAATTTCACTTTTATCCAATCTACGGTGTTTGGGTCGTATGTGTAAACATTGTCATAAATAGGTGCAACAATTTCTTCGCCTTTTTTATTAATAAAACCATACTTATTGTTGAGTTTTACTAAAGCCCAACCATTTCTAAATTGATTAAAATTACCTATATTATCATAAATAATTTGTCCGGAGCTATTCCATAAATAAAAAATAAATAAAGTTAAAAAGCTTATTTTTTTCATTATAAAATATCTTTCTTTTTAGAAAACAAAAATATACAAAATAACAATAAAAAATGTACATTGTTAAAAAAAACAAAAAAATGGTGTTTGTTTCAACACCATTTTAATGAAAATTATATTATTATAAAATACTATTTAGAATAGTAAATGAATATCATTGCTTTATGTGATGCTTAATTGAATAATTGAAGCCGATTAAATAGTATGATATTCTTTTATAATTTCAGCACCAACTTTAATTGCATTTAAGTTGTCGGGAATTAATTTATGATGGCGTTCGGGAAGTGATTTTTCAAGTCCTTTTTTCATAAATTCTTCTTGAATAATAGGTTTATACTTCAAAAATCCGCCCAATACAATCATATTAAACAGTCTTGCTATTCCCAGTTCTCCTGCTTTATCGGTAGCAGCTACTTGATAGATATTTATATCTTTTCGCTCCGGATGGCGTGATATTCCATTGGGGTCGTAAACCAACATACCGCCGGGTTTTACCGATTTTTCAAATTTATCAAGAGATTGTTGATTGAGTATGATTGCGGTATCGAATACGGAAAGCACAGGTGAGCTTATTCGCTCATCGCTAATGATTACTGTAACATTCGATGTGCCACCTCTCATTTCTGGACCATAACTAGGCATCCAGCTTACTTCTTTATTTTGCATCATGCCGGAGTAGGCAAGTATTTTTCCCATCGAAAGAACTCCTTGTCCTCCAAAACCAGCTATAATTATTTCTTCAGTCATTGTTTTATAATTTTAAATTTTGACATTCCGTGAATTATTATTTTGACACTTTTAGGTCGCCAAGTGGATAGAAAGCAAGCATGTTTTCTTCTAACCATTGATTAGCGGCAACAGGTGTCATTTTCCAACCTGAATTGCAATTGGAAACAACTTCAACAAACGATACGCCTTTGTTTTCTTTTTGATTTTCAAAAGCTTGTCTTATAGCACGTTTACATTTACGAACTAATGCAGGTGTGTATACTGCTTGTCGTGTAACGTAACATGTGCCGGGAAGTTGAGCTACTATTTCGGTTATTTTCAGTGGATTTCCCATCATTGCAATATCTCTACCATAGGGTGAAGTTGCGGTTTTCATGTCTTCTAAGGTGGTAGGAGCCATTTGTCCTCCTGTCATACCATAAATACCGTTATTGATAAATATCATGGTAATATTTTCTCCACGATTACAAGCATGAATTGTTTCGGCAGTTCCAATAGCAGCGAGGTCGCCGTCGCCTTGATAACTGAAAACAAAAAAGTCCGGTTTCAATCGTTTAACGGCGGTTGCTAAAGCCGGGGCACGTCCGTGAGCTGCTTCTTGCATATCTACTTCAAAGTAATTGTAGGCTAATACTGCGCAACCTACAGGGGCAATACCGATAGTTTGTTCTTGTATGCCCATTTCTTCTATTACTTCTGCGACGATACGATGTGTTGTACCGTGTCCACATCCCGGACAATAGTGCATGGTGTTTTTTGTAAGAACGGGTGTTCTTCTGTATACTAAATTTTCGGGTTTTATAATATCTTTACTCATAATGATTATCCTCCAATTATTTTAGTTTCTAATGCATGTAGTACTTCTTGCGGAGTTGGAATAATGCCTCCAAAACGACCAAAATGGTCGACTTTAACTTTGTGTTTAGTAGCTAATAATACGTCCTCAACCATTTGACCTGCACTCATTTCTACCGATAACATTCCTTTTACTTTACCGGCTAATTCGCCTAATATTTTAGAGGGGAAGGGCCATAAGGTAATAGGTCGTAATAAACCTACTTTTATTCCTTTTTCTCTACCCAATTGGATAGCTTTTTGACAAATACGTGCCGAAGAACCGTAAGCAACGAAAATATATTCTGCATCGTCGCAATGAATCATTTCGTAGCGAACTTCTTTTTCTTGACATTCTTTGTATTTTTTTTGAAGATGAATATTTACTTTTTCTTGTTTCTCTGAGTCTAATTCAAGAGAGGTAATGATTATGTGAGGTTTACCGGGGTTTTTTCCTGTGGTAGCCCATGGAAAACTTTTTTTAATGTATTCATCTGTCCAACGGGGTTTATAGTCTTCTATCTGAACTTTTTCCATTACTTGTCCTATTACTCCGTCCGAGAGAATCATGGCAGGATTCCTATATTTGAAAGCTAAGTCAAATCCTAATCCTACAAAATCGTACATTTCTTGTACGGAAGCCGGGGCAAGGGTTATTAAACGGTAATCACCATGTCCGCCTCCTTTTGTAGTTTGAAAATAGTCGGCTTGTGATGGTTGAATGGTTCCTAAACCGGGACCTCCTCTAACTACGTTAACTACTAAGCAAGGAAGTTCTGCTCCTGCGATATAGGATAGTCCTTCTTGCATTAAACTAATACCGGGGCTTGAAGAAGTAGTCATTACTCTTTTGCCGCAAGCTGCGCCTCCATAAACCATATTAATAGAAGCTACTTCGCTTTCGGCTTGTAAAACTACCATCCCTGTTTTCTTGTAGGGTTCTTCCGCCATGAGATGTTCTAAAATTTCTGATTGAGGGGTTATCGGATAACCAAAATAGCCATCTACTCCGTAGCGTATAGCTGCTTCGGCTATGGCTTCATTTCCCTTCATTAATCTTAATTCTTTCATATTGTTTTTTACTTTTGATTAATAACTTTATTTACTTTGCCCTATAGACCGTTATTACTCCGTCAGGGCATACGATTGCACAGTTTGCACAACCAATACAACTATCGTTTTGGACTTCCAAATAATTGTAACCTTTACTATTTACTTTTTTAGATAAGGCTATAACTTTATTTGGGCAAGCGGGGATGCAAACACCGCAACCTTTACATCTTTCTATTTCTATTACAATTGCTCCTTTTGCCATTATTTTAAATTTTAATTAATATTTTATTTATGTGTTATTTTAAATTTTCCAATTAACGTTTTTTTCTTTGGTTAGCTAAGTTTCGTTGTGCTGCTTGTTGTTTTTTGACCATATCTTCCATTTTCTGTTGCCATCTCGATTTTTTTACAGGCTTTGCTTTGGAAGCTAATACTTTAGCACGTAATTTCTCCTCATTAATTGCAAGTCTGAAAATTCCCATTTGAATAAAAGTAATGATATTGACTAAGAAATAATAATAACTTAAACCCGAAGAATAATTATTGAATATTCCTAAAAACATGATAGGCATCAAGTACATCATCCATTTCATAGCCTTCATTTGTTGTGCATTTCCGGCAGACGACATCATTTTATTATTGAGAATAGTATAGGTTAATGTTGCTGCTGTCATCAATAGAGTGAATAAACTGACGTGGTCGCCATAAAAAGGAATATTGAATGGAAGGTCTAAAATGGAATCGTAAGAAGATAAATCGTCAGCCCATAAAAAGGCTTGTTGTCTTAATTCGTAGGCAGATGGGAAAAATCGAAACATAGCAAAGAGTATAGGAAGTTGCAACAGCACAGGCAGGCAGCCAGCCATAGGTCTAATTCCTAATTGTTTATACATTGCCATGATGGCTTGTTGTTTTTTCATGGCATCCTTTTGGTCGGGATAGCGTTTGTTGATTTCTTCTATTTCCGGTTTAACAACACGCATTTTAGCCGTCGACATATAGCTGGTGTATGCTAATGGGAATAATAGCAGTTTTAAAAAGACTGTTAGAATTAAAATTATAAATCCATAACTCCAATTTAACTTTTCAAAGTGGTTAAAAATAGGAATGACAGCGTATTTATTAATCCAAGATATCCAATTTCCTCCTAATTGAATTTGGTCTTCTAATTCAATATCGTATTTTTTTAAGATATTGTATTTGTTGGGTCCGAAATAAAATCCAAATGCGAACTCATCATTTGCGAAGTTTTGAATCGGGAATGAGATGTTGGCTTTTAATGTTTTTAATGAATTTGTTTTCTCATTGTCAGAGGCATCTATATCGGCAACCATAGTGGCGTTTGAAAATTCATTGGTTGCTATAATGGTAGAGGTGAAAAAATGTTGTTTAAAAGAAATCCATTTCAAACTTGTCGGATAATAAATAGAATCGGATTTAGTGTCGCTTTCTTTTAAGTTTTCTACATCTTCAATATCACTATAATAGATGGTGGTAGCTAGTTTTTCGTTTTTATAGTTTTTTTCTTGTCGTTGTAGTTGAGTTATCCAACGCAAAGAGAGTTCTGTTTGTGTTTGGTTTAAGTATTTGTCCATTTCTTTGAAACGAAGTTTACAGCCTGTGTAATAATCGTTTCCTTTTACTGTATAAACATATTCTATATAGCTATTCGTATCTATAACATTTTCTTCAAGATTAGGATACAAACGCATAATTAATTGTAGCGAATCTTCACCACTTACTTTTAGGATATGATTGTTATCCGTTAATATTGGGGTGAAATAAAAGTCGTTAGTGTTAAGTTCTAAGTAGTTAGAGAAAAAAGTGAAGCCGAAATAGTTTTTATTGCTGTTGGTATCGAATAGGACAACGGGCTTTTTGTCGTAAGTAAATATGTCTTTAAATTCGACGGATTCTATTCGTCCACCTTTTTTGCTTATACAGAGTTTGTAAATATCATTTTCTACTACTATGGGAAGTGTATTTTCCGGTGCTTGCGATGCGCTGACAAATGCAGCATATTTTGATTTTTCTTTTTCATACGAAATAGGGGTGGTGATAGTGTCGGTTGTGGAAATAGTATTGCTTGTACTGACTTCTTCTGTTGCTACAGCATTTTTTTCGATTGCTTGTTTACTTTGCACTAAACTTAAAGAATCTTGTATTCTTTTTCTTTCTTGTAGTTCTTCTTTCGATGGACTTACCCAATAGCTATAGCCTACTAAAAGTCCCAATATCAACAATAAACCGACTACCGTATTTTTATCCATAAAGTAATATTCTTATAATATATTTAGTTTGCAAAACATTTGCAAAGATAGCATAAAATCTTTTAATTATAAACCTATTCGAGAAAATTTTTAATAAAATTTTGGTGTATATTTACAACAAAATGGCGTTTTTGAGAAAGAGAAAATTAATCTATTTTTAATACGGCAAGGAATGCTGATTGTGGTACTTCCACATTTCCTATTTGTCGCATGCGTTTTTTGCCTTTTTTCTGTTTTTCTAAAAGTTTTCGTTTACGCGAAATGTCTCCTCCATAGCATTTAGCGGTAACATCTTTTCGTACAGCTTTTACGGTTTCTCGTGCAATGATTTTAGAGCCTATAGCAGCTTGTATGGCAATATCGAATTGTTGACGAGGAATGAGTTCTTTTAATTTTTCGCACATCCTTCTTCCAAAACTATAAGCATTATCGACATGTATTAAGGTAGAAAGGGCGTCAACAGGGTCGCCATTGAGCAAAATATCTAATTTTGCTAGTTTAGAAGGTTTGTAATCGTTGATATGATAATCAAAAGAGGCATATCCTTTAGAGCAACTTTTTAGCTTGTCGTAAAAATCGAAAACAATTTCGCCCAATGGTAGTTCGAATGTTATTTCTATACGATTAGAAGTGAGGTATATTTGCGATTTTAGCATGCCGCGTTTGTCCAAACACAATTTCATAATAGCACCAATGTATTCTGTTTTGGTAATTATTTGTGCTATGATATAAGGCTCTTCGATACGCTCTATTAGGTTGAGCGGCGGCATACCCGATGGATTGTGTACGTCTAATACTTCTTTTTTTGTAGTATATATTTTATAAGAAACGTTAGGTACTGTTGTGATTACATCCATATTAAACTCACGGTCCAAGCGTTCTTGAATGATTTCCATGTGCAGTAAACCTAAAAATCCGCAGCGAAATCCAAAGCCCAAAGCCATTGACGATTCGGGTTCGTAGCTTAATGAAGCATCGTTGAGTTGTAGTTTTTCTAAAGAAGAACGCAGTTCTTCGTAATCGTCGGCATCGACAGGATAAATTCCTGCAAACACCATGGGTTTGATTTCTTTAAATCCTTCAATTGACTCTTTACTTGGTCGTTCAACATGGGTAATCGTATCGCCTACTTTTACTTCTTTTGCTGTTTTTATTCCCGATATAATATAGCCTACATTTCCGGCTTTCAATGTGTTGCGAGGTTCACGGCTAAGTGATAATATGCCTATTTCATCGGCATGGTATTCTTTTCCTGTAGCAATAAATTTTACAAAATCATCTTTATGTATTTGTCCGTTCATAATGCGAAAATAAGCTATAATGCCACGGAAAGGATTGAAAAACGAATCAAAGATAAGTGCTTGTAAAGGTGCGTTTTCATCTCCTTCAGGCGGTCTTATTTTATGAATAATAGCATTTAAAACATTTTCTATTCCTTCGCCTGTTTTTGCACTTACTTGTAGAATGTCTTCTTTATCACAGCCTAATAAGTCAATAATTTGTTCGCTTACTTCTTCGGGTTCGGCACTGGGCATGTCCATTTTGTTTAAAACGGGTATGATATCCAAATCGTTTTCGATAGCTAAGTAAAGATTGGAAATGGTTTGTGCTTGAATTCCTTGTGTAGCATCCACTACTAATAAAGCACCTTCGCAAGCAGCAATCGAACGCGATACTTCGTACGAAAAATCAACGTGTCCCGGCGTGTCGATTAAGTTTAAGGTATATTGTTTGCCGGCTTGTTCGTATTGCATTTGAACGGCATGACTTTTAATAGTAATTCCTTTTTCTCGCTCCAAATCCATACTGTCTAATACTTGATTTTGAAATTCTCTTTCTTTTACCGTATTAGTTTGTTGTAATAGTCTATCAGCTAAAGTGCTTTTGCCATGGTCAATGTGGGCGATAATGCAAAAATTTCGGATATGCTGCATGTATTATTTTTCTATTGTATGATATTAACGAACGATACCTATGTAATTTTGTGGTGTAATTTGTTTTAATTCTTCTTTTATTTTATCGCTTACTTCTAAGGTGTCAATAAAATGGTGTATTGTTTCTTTGTCGATAGCTGTTTTTCCTCTTGTTAATGCTTTGAGAGCCTCGTAAGGTTGGGGGTATTTTTCACGGCGAAGTATGGTTTGAATGGCTTCGGCAATTACTGCCCAGTTTTTTTCCAAATCCTCATTGATAACGGAATGATGAATAATTATTTTGTTAAGTCCTTTTAATGTAGAAAGATAGGCTACGGTGCTATGTGCTAAAGGAACGCCGATGTTTCGTATAACAGTGCTGTCGGACAAGTCGCGTTGCAAGCGTGAAATCGGCAGCTTTGCCGATAAACCTTCTAACAATGCGTTGGCAATACATATATTGCCTTCCGAATTTTCGAAATCAATGGGATTGACTTTGTGAGGCATTGCCGACGAACCTACTTCTCCTTCTTTTACTTGTTGCTTAAAGTAATTCATTGAAATATACGTCCACATATCTCTGTTGAGGTCAAGTAAAATGGTGTTGATACGTTTTAATGTATCGAAATAGGCAGCCATATTATCGTAATGTTCTATTTGTGTGGTTGTTTGTAGTCGTTTTAATCCCAAACTTTCGCTAAGGAAAACATTGCTGAATTTTATCCAATCAATTTTAGGATAAGCTATGTGATGTGCGTTGAAATTGCCGGTAGCACCGCCAAATTTACCGTTAAAAGGGATTTGGTTTAATAGAAAAAGCTGATTTTCCAATCGTTCAACAAAAACTTTTATTTCTTTTCCTAAGGTAGTGGGCGATGCCGGTTGACCGTGTGTGCGAGCTAACATAGGCACATTTTGCCAAGTATCGGCAAGCTCGGATAATTTAAGGATAATAGTGTTGAAATGATTTTCCAATACATTTTTATGAAATGTTCGGATTAAATAGGGGATTGCCGTGTTGTTGACGTCTTGAGACGTTAATCCGAAATGGATAAACTCTTTATATTCGGCTAAACCTAAGCGGTCGAATTTTTCTTTTAAGAAATATTCTACCGCTTTTACATCGTGATTGCTTGTCTTTTCGATGTTTTTGATTTGTTCTGCATCGCTGAAAGAGAAATCTTTATAAAGTTTTCTTAAAATAGGAAAATGTTTTGAGTCTATTTTATTTAATTCAGGAAGAGGTAGTTGACATAAAGCAATAAAGTATTCGACTTCAACCAATAGTTTTGCCCGAATATAAGCAAATTCCGAAAAATATTCCGATAAGACTTTTACTTGATGATAATAGCGTCCATCAATAGGGGAAATTGCTGTTAATGTGTTTAATTCCATTTCAATTTTTTTTTGCAAAAATAATAAAATTATGCACAAAGAACAATGCTTTAAGAATGTTTTTCTGTTTTTTATCGGATAATTATGATTTTGAATGGCAAAATTTTTTGATTATTTTTTTTGTTTTGCTATTGAACTCATTGTATTTGAATAACAGATATGACCCTTCGCTTATAAGTACTATTAAAGGATATGCTGAGGGTTGATAGGATAAGTTGAAATAGGATGTTAATTTTCGACGTAAGCGTTCTTCCTTTGACATTCTTTCAGGAAATTCGAAATATACGCCTTTACAATATGGGAATAATTGTGTGAAGTGGTTGATTTGGGATCTGTTAAATGAGGGATTATTATCATACCCTTCTGTAAGAATAATCAATGAGAAATTTTCTTTTATTTGTTTACTAAAAAAAGATGAAATTTCTTTTACGCAGCCGGAACAATAGATGTTGGGAATAACAACGATTATTGTTTTTGAATGCTCATACAGTGGTGTGATTTTTTTATCTATGGTAAATACAAAACTTGAATCGGATAAGTTTTGCGATTTTAGGATAGGAATAAACAGCAGTAATATAATTATATGGTAAAACCTTAGAGGCATTTTAAGGATATTTTAGATTAAATATGCTAATAGAAAAATAAGCTGATTTATTTTCAAAATAAGTTGTTTTATCACTTGTATATGCTTCAATAGTTTTTCCAATGGGATTAATATCGGGAATAGCAGAAACGCAAATCATTTTGTTTTTATAAAAAAACACTTTATCCAAATGTTGCTTTACAATCCAGTATTGTTTTTTTGTTATTACTTCATTATTTGTGTTCGGAACATTAACATTTAATTGAGATTTCAAAATGTTCCATTCGTTATTTTGTTTCTTAATGACATCATAATAACACATGTCTTGATTGAAATATTTTGTTAATATCGTATTTGAGTCCAACCAATATACGTGATCTAAAAAGGAATATTTTTTTAATAGAGGCATAACACATGAAATCAGAATATATGCTTGTTGAGAACTATCTATCAACCGGATTTGTTTTTCAGGTAGCTGTTGCCAATAATCCGGCGTCAAATGAATGCTTTCGCATAACAATAAATTTGTATCGAATAGGTCTATGTGATAATTAGTTCTTTGATGGAATGATATGCATGTTCTGTCTGAGTTGACAGAGAAAAAGTCACCTCCATATCTGCAATGTGTGGAAGCAATAAATGGAAAAAACGGTTGTATGGTGCAGACCTTTTTTTTCGGATGAAGAGTATATACCGTTATTTGTGTATTTGATTTTATTTTAGGATATAAACTGTAATTTTCATTTCTTGCCAAGAATATACTGTTCTCTGAGATAAATGAAGCAAATTCAGGTGATAATTGTATGTTAAGTTTTAATTTTTTATAAATCTTAAATATATTATTGTTTCTTTTTAGAATAAGTAGATAACGGTCATATCCGAGTAAAATAAAATCATTATAAACCGTAAAAAGTTTATAATTATCATAGTAGTCTTTTCGTAGAGAACTATTTAAACGAGGAATTTTAATGATAAAAGAATCAACTTTCGTTTCATTCATATAAAAGCAATAAAGGGTAAATTCATTAGCATCTGTATAAGACGCATTGTACTTATAAAACCAAATGCGTTCGTTGTCTAAAGCAACTTGATAATCGTCTAAATAGTCTGCTTGCAGGTGGTTGAAAATAATTGTCGTATCGTGTTCCAGTATGGAACAAAGGTGATTTTGAGAGTATGCCGAGATAATTACTTGGAATAAAATAAATAGATAAAATGTCCTCATTATTGTTTGTCTTTTTTTATAATTTCTTCTAAATCGAAAATAATTCTTTCTTTTGCAGTAAGTCCGGTATATCGTTTTTCTTCTTTTCCGTTTTTAAAAATAATAATAACAGGTATTATTTTAGTATTATACTTTATAACAGTGGCTTGGCATTTATCTATATTTAATTTATAAAAAGCTGCTTTTTTATGAAATTTTTTTGCAATCTGCTCATATTCGGGTGAAAATAAATTACAAGGTCTGCACCAAATTGCCCAAAAATCAACCACAACATATTTTTGCGATAGAATAGCGTTTTGAAAAGCAGAATCCGATTCAATTATAGGATAAATGTATTTGCTGCTTTTTTCCGATTCTTGTGCATTTGTAACTAAACAAGCGGCA
>JAAYQB010000069.1 GCA_012519525.1 Bacteroidales bacterium
ATTGTTTTTTGGGGTGAAAGGTATTGCAATACTTGCTTTATATGCAATTACTCCCTTTTTGAAAGAAAAAAAGGAAGAAACAATTGAAAGTAAATTGTGTTTTTATAAAACAAATTCGATTACTTTTATTGTCGGATTTTTATTGTTGTTTTTACTTTTCTTTATTCAAGATTATCAACTAATTACAAATACTTTTTTATGTATTAAAGATGTTTGGTTTTATCTTTTTATTACATTTTCAATGTTTGTTCATGGAATAATTGGATTAATTTTATTGAAGCAAATTAAAAAGTAATTTGATTAATATTGATTATACAAGTGAAGAAAATACCGTAAAGTCAAAAAAAGTGAAATAAAATATTACTTTTGCAAAAATACAACATATTTTTCGGAACACAACACGAAGTGTTAAATTCTACCTTTTTAACCGCAAAGAACGCAAAGATTAACCACAAAAAACGCAAAGAAAACTCTGCGAACTTGGGGTATTCTTTGGAAACTCTGCGGTAAAAAAACAACAAAATATGTCAACTTTTTTCAGGAAACGACACTTAATATCTGTCAATTTGTTTCCATTTAATTAACTTAGCATTTTTAAAATAGAACATTGCCGGAACTGCTCTGGGAATTCCATATTGATCCATAATATGAGAATCACCTATTAAGTAATGTAAAGTATTACCGTATTTTGCTTTAATTTTTGCTAAATCTTCTTTCTTATCAAACAAAACATATAATTCAACATTTCCCTTGTTTTTAACTTCTTGAGCTAATATCGTATCTAAAGATATTCCGGCACAAACCTGACCCTGACATAACCCTAATGTACGATATGTCATAAGGGAATAATCTTTATGTATTATATTATCGGAATGATATTTTTTTAAATATTTATGCAGCAAGGCTTCTTCTTTATAAGAAGTTTTCGGTTGATGTGAACATGAGAAAACCATCATTAAAACCGTCAGTATTAATATGTTATTTTTCATACGTTAGTGTTAGTTTAATTATAATTACTTTATCATCATACGAAGACATTCCCAATAAACCTTTTGAACTTGGCACCCAATAATTCGTTTTTTTTCCTTGCCAAAGAGCATCGCCAATTATTTTAAGATTTTTATCCATAACTGTAAGACCGTAGTATTTGTCTTTCAAGGTATTTAGTAAACCGTCTTTGTTTTTCTTGGGCATATCTTTTGCAAAAAAGCGATAATACACATCCTTATATTCGTCATAAACAAGCTGTTCGAAATAGAATTGATAAGTGCTTCCTTCAATAATAAAATTAATATAATTGGAAGGATTGGATAAACCGGTTGTATCTACTTCATCTAAAGGTTTATAATTAGAATTAACTATAAAGAAAGAATCAATTTTATTATTATTTGCCGTATAAGTAAATATAACCGGAGAAGTATTAAATCCCACCACATACCTATCTCTTTTAAAAGTAATCATTGGATCAGTACCGGAATAATAATTTTTATTACCGTAATATTCTTCGACATACGGATATATTAAAGGTAAAATATTTACTTGCCCTGTTTCTAATGAAAATTCTCCTAAGAACTTAGTGTCATAATTCCAAGTACGTCGAGAAACATCATTACAAATAATCATCATCGGTAATGTTTTGCGTTCAGGATTCCATTTTAATTTACCTCCACGATTTAACAATAAACAGGTATCGTTTAATAAATCCGAATGATGAAATAATTTTAACAAAGCATTGTTTTTCAAGTCTAATAAAGCAATAGTTTGCGGTGTATATGCAATAACGCTATCCAAATTAATAAAAGCTAAATCTATCGCACTGTTCAACTCTTTGATTGAATCCAAATAGGATTTCGGTAGGTTTAAAAAGGAATGAAATTCAAAATGTCCGTTTTGTTCTTGATAAAGGAATAAAGAATCGCAATAATATTTTTTGGCATAAAAATAAATTCCGCTTTTATCTTCATAAAACCCTTTGATTTGCAGATTTTTTGCAATAACTATGGTGTCTTGCGTAAAGCTGTATTTAATTTCTTTTTCTTTCTCCAAGCACGAACAAAATAAGACACTAATTAGAAATAATAAGCCTAAATTTTTTAACATATAATTATTTTGCATTTTTCTAAATTTTAATTTTTGTTTAAACTATAAAATGTGTGTGGCATTTTTTAATCAAATTAGGTTGTTTTGACAATGTAAAAGTATATATTTTTTTAATACATAAATCTATTAAAATAAAAAAATAAAAATAAGATAATCAGTGCCTTAGAAAAAACAATGCGAAAAGGCATAAAAAAAGAGCATTTTTTTGGAAGAAAAAGAGATAAAAATTACAATTGTTGATGCAATAATTTAACCGCAAAGAACGCAAAGAGTTTACGCAGAGGACGCAAAGAAACTCTGCGACCTTAACGCATTCTTTGGGAACTCTGCGGTAAAAAATAAAAGAGAGGTAAATATTTATTTTTTATTGATTGAAACAAATAAAAGTATACTTTTGCAACATTAAAAAATAAAAATAAAAAAAACTGTCCTAATAGAGGGGGACACTTAATATTATGGAAATATCATCTTATCAACTAAGAACACAATAATTTATCGACCTAATCAAGGTGATACTTATATAGATGAGGATGGAAATATTATTAGTAAAGATGAGAAAAAAAAGATATGGATTAATCCTTCATGTAGGGATTTATAAAATTATGATAATAGTTTTATTGTTGTATATATTTTTACAAATGATAAGTTGTCATAGAGGGGAACCTATCTTAACGAATTACAATGACACAGATTCTGCTATTTTAGATTTTCAGCAAAATAGAGTAAAAATTAATATAGATAGTCTTTATCAAGACCAAAAAGAACAATTTGAAAATAATTATTGGTATATATATAGTTATAAATGCGGAAGAGAAGACGCCAAATATATTGGTAAAGAATTAGATACAATTGTGTTTTACTTTTCTTCCGATAGTTTTCTTTATAATGATAATAAAAAAATAGGTACTTGGAATTTAAAGAAAATAAATCAAAAACTTATTTGGATGAACTTAAAAATAGAAGATTCAATTGAAAAAATATATTTACCTTCTATGGATTACTGGTTTACATATTCACAAAACAATATTTTCATATTAAATACTTTACATGGCACATCAGAAGAAGATGCTTTGATATACCGAATATCTTTAAAAAAGGGTAATTACCCTGCACTGCAAATAACACCGTAAAAACAAAAAAAAGGTTGAATATTTAGGTAGTGTACCACCTTATGCTTTTTAAAATAAAAACGAGAATAAATGATAAAAAAAAGAAAGAAAACAAATAAAAGTATATTTTTGCAACTTTAAAAAATAAAAAAACTGTCCTAATAGAGGGGGACACTTAATTATAATACAAAAAAAAAGAAAATAAAATTGATTAGATTATGAAAAACTTATTATATATAATGTTATTTTTATCATTTGTAGGATGCAAATCTCAAATCATAAACAATAAAGACATAGGAAGCATTATTGTTGAGGATGTTAATACTGCACAAAAAATATCTATAACAGACAACTCGCAAATTGCCCAATTATTAAAAATAATCAATTCAAGTAGCCGAGAATTTTATATCTTTGTGCCTGATTATAGAGTTACTATTTTATATGCAAACAACGAAAAAAAGGAACTATTGCTTAAAGGCGTAATGCTTAAAATTGACGGTGTTCCATATAAAGCAAGTAAAAAGTTAAGTAAAACAATTGAAACTTATTTTACAAGTAGTTTGAAACGGTAGTGTACCACCTTATTCTTTTTAACCGCAAAGAACGCAAAGAAACTCTGCGACCTTAGTGCATTCTTTGGGAACTCTG
>JAAYQB010000070.1 GCA_012519525.1 Bacteroidales bacterium
ACCAAATTGCACGAACCGCCAGAATGAACATGATTATTCACGACGACGGACACACAAACGTAATTGCTTCGGACGGACTTTTATCCGACATTGAAATGCAGGAAAAATCGGGTAATAAAGATTTTAAGTACAATTCGTTTGATTATATCATAACAAATCCACCTTTTGGCAGTTCTATAAAACTTTCTGAAAAGACATATTTAAGCACATACGCATTAGGTGTAAAAGAAGTTGACTGGTTAGATACAAAAGTCAGTACAAGCAAAAAGAAAATTCCACGAGATAGTCAAAGTACCGAAATCCTATTTTTAGAGCAATGCCATAGATTTTTAGTCGAACACGGTTATTTAGCTATTGTAATTCCCGATGGAATTTTAACTAACAGCAGTTTACAATATGTGCGAGACAGCATAGAAGAAATGTACCGCATTGTTGCTGTGGTCTCTATGCCTCAAACTGCTTTTGCAGCAACAGGAGCGGGTGTTAAAAGTTCTGTTTTGTTTCTGCGAAAACATAGTGAAAAACAAACCGAAAAAATAAACAACCAAAAAAACAAACTCAAAGAAACATTAAAGAAAGAAAATAATTTTATTTCGACTATTGAAAAATGGGAAAAGGAAAAAGCAACGGCTATCAAGAAATTAGAAGCCAATGCAAAAGCATTAAATCCCAATGCCAATAAAAAGGAAATTACAGAAATAATTAAAGACGATAAAACCGCAATCCAAAACGCATTTACCGACAAGGTAAATTTGCTCAAAGAAGAATTGACCGAAAAATACTTCTCAGCAAAGCAAACTGCCTTAGACGATTACCCGATTTTTATGGCAATTGCCGAAGATATTGGCTATGACGCTACAGGTAGAAACACCAATAACAACGAATTGGTGCAAATCGGAATGGAACTTGCAAAATTTATTAATCATATTAACCAAACAGAGAAATAATGGGCAATTATACAATACAATCAACTGCAATAAACAAAGACCGTGTTTTCATTTTGCAAAAAAGTGAATTGGAAAAACGGTGGGACACATACTATTACTTGCCTGAATTTATAGTTTTAGAAGAAAAACTTAAAAATAAAAACATAAAAAAAATTTCTCAAATTGCCGAAAGAATATTCTCAGGTTCCACACCACTAAGCAAGGGAGACGCTTATACAGATAATAAAGTAGATGGAATACCTTTTGTTAGAAGCGGAGATTTTACAATTGAGGGAACCATTAATTTTGAAGACTTAGTTTACTTAAAAGAGGAAGTCCATAATACTCAATTAAAATCTTCTAAACTTAAAAGAAATGATTTGTTATTTGCAATTGTTGGGGCAACTATTGGGAAAGTTGGAGTTTACAAAAATGATAAACCCGCAAATATTAACCAAGCTATCTGCGCTGTTAGATTAAAAAAAGAATTTAATGTTGATTACCTGAACGCTTACTTTCAAACCTCAATAGGTCAAAAATTAATCGACAGAATAAAAAGACCTGTTGCGAGAGCAAACGTAAATATAGACGAAATTTCAACTTTGCCTGTTATAATTCCAAATAACGAAACACAACAAAAAATAATTTCTATTTTTAACAATTCACTTGCCCAAAAACAACAAAACGAAGCAGAAGCCGACAAACTTTTGGCAAGCATTGATGATTACCTGTTAAACGAGTTGGGAATTAACTTGCCCGAACCACCTGAAAATACGTTGAAAAATAGGATGTTTACAAGGACTTTATCTGAAATTCAAAATAAACGAGTTGACCCATTTTTTCATCAAGACAAATTCATAAACAATTTAACTGCAATTTCAAACGGAAAATATCCTGTTAAACAACTTCGTGACATAATATCAGGAAATTTGATAAAAGGAAGTTTACCAAAGCAAGATGAAAAGGACGGTGAATATTCAGTAGTTCAGATTAATTCAATAAATGCAGATGGAACTATAGCACTTGATGACTTACTAACAGCCAAAAATATTTTCAGTAATCAACAGAAATTAAAAGTTGGTGATGTTTTAGTCGTAATAACAGGAGCAACAATAGGAAAAATTGCATTTTGGAATTATGAAGGAGATTATTTTTTAGGCGGTGATATTGTAAAGTTTCAAACAAACTCATTATCGGACAACGCCTTTGTTTATCATTTTCTAAGGTGCAGTTTAATGCAAACAGAAATTAAAAGAAACATCACAGGAGCGACTAATGGTCATTTAGCACCAGAAGATATTGCACATTTACCAATTCCAATCCCCCCACTCACCAAACAACAAGAAATAGCCGACCACATTACGAGCATCAGGCAACAAGCCCAACAACTAAAAGATAAAACAAGCGAGCTTTTGAAACAGGCAAGCGAAGAGATTGAGAAAATATTATTGAATTAGCTTACACATTTTTAGCAAAAAGCATTTTTTTATATTCATTGATATATAAATATTTACATAACTTTACTTCAATTAAACGTTTAAATTATATAAAATATAACTCACTAATACTGCTATAAATAAAAAATAATAGTGTACTTTTGCAAAAAAAATATATATGTTATATGATAAGTCGTAATACGATACGAATCAAAGTGATGCAGTCTTTATATACCTATTTTTTAGGTACTGAAAAAGATATAAAATCGTGTGAAAAAAAATTACTAACCACTTTTGAAGACATGTATCGCTTATATATCAAACTACTTGCTTTGTTTGCTGCACTCACATACATAGCGGAACAGGTTATTGAAACCAAAAAAAAGCTGTTTTTTGCTAAAGAAGAAGATTTGAATCCGAATAGAAAATTTATTGATAATCAATTTATTGAAAAAATAAATAAAAATGAATCGCTTCAAAAGGCGATTCAACAATATGGGGTAGGTTGGGAAAATGATGTAGAAATGGTTTATGTCAGAAAAATATACAATACCTTGACCAATACTACTGCTTATATCCGATATATGCAAGACAATGAACAATCTTTTAATAAGGATAAAGAGTTTATCCTGAATCTGATAGGAGATTTTCTTCTCGAAAATGAAGACATTATTCTCTATTTAGGAGAAATAAAACTCAATTGGCAAGTTGACTATAATGATGTTATCATTATGGTATATAATACATTAAAAAGTTTTAACAACAAGCAATCCGATACCGTTTCTTTACCGCCATTATTTAAAATAACCGACAACGAGGCGGTTTCGGAAGATAAAACATTTATGAGCGATTTATTCTATAAAACCATCAAACACAACGATTACTATGAGGAATTAATAACTAAAAAACTACAAAATTGGGAAGTAGATCGTATTGCAACTATGGACTTTATCTTGCTTAAAATGGCTATTTGCGAATTTTGTTCTTTCCCAAACATTCCTATACGCGTTACTTTAAATGAATACATAGAAATATCAAAATATTACAGCACACCCAAAAGTAGAATTTTTATTAACGGGCTTTTAGATAAGATTTTAGATGATTTAAAAGCGGAAAATAAAATTAACAAGCAGGGGAGAGAGGTTTGATGAGATAATTGTATAAAACATGAAAAAACATTGGTCAATAAAAGTTCTTTTTCTATTATTTCCCTTTACAATACAGTCTGTTGTATCTCAACCGACTTCCGATTTCGAGCTTTTTTATAAAATGCAAATCAATACGATTGACCCTATATTGGCATTGCCTTATCATAAAGTTTTGGAAACAAAAATTAAAAATCTTACAATAAGCAATAAATCAGCTACGGAAGAAGCAATTGCCAAACATTTTCATTATACATCTTTTTTCCAAGAAGAGTTAAAGAAACAAGGTTTGCCTTCTGTTTTTCAATATTTTCCATTGGCTTTAACCCAAATGAATCAACGTTTTCAAACGCAAGACCATAGAGCAGGCGTCTGGGCATTACCTAATTTGGTAGCTTTACGCTATCATTTAGAAGTTAATAACGAGATAGATGAAAGAATGGATATTTATAAATCAACAGTAGCGGCTTGCCGTTACTTACGCGACCTTTTTCAACTTTACGGCGATCCTTGGGAGGTAATAATAGCTTATAGTGAAGGAGCTACAGGTTTAAATACTAATAAGATACGTTTACATACCGTCAACACTAATCCATGGGAACTCTATGAAAACGGAAAATTAAACAACAAAGAATTTATTCCTAATTTGTTAATATACGCTTATCTTTCAAACTATTACAATAAATATAATTTGCAAATAAAAAAATACAATCCACCTCAATCCATTCCTGTTTTTTTACAGTCCACTATCTATTTATCTGATTTATATAATACTTTAACGATTTCGGAAGAAGATTTTTATCTTATCAATCCGACTTTATTGTATACCGACACACTGCCTGCCATCGCCGTCAATATTCCTAATCACATTCATGATTTCAATGCAATAGAAGAAGTTCTGTACGAAAAATACAAAGCGGAACAAATGCGATTAGACAGCATTATAAAAGAACAAGAACTTAAAAAAGAAGCAGAGCCTCAAAACATTGTATATACTGTTAAAAAAGGAGATTGTTTAAGTGCAATAGCCGGAAAATATCATGTAAGTGTTTATGAATTAAAAAAATGGAATCATCTTAAAAGCGATAAAATAGACATAGGACAGAAGTTAATTATTTTTAAAGATTAAAAATTTTATTTATTTTTCAATTTTCAATGAGATTTTTAAGTATCTTTACAGAAATTATAAATTTATAAAAATATGTTAACATACAAAGATTTAGGTTTAGTAAATTCAAGAGAAATGTTCAAAAAAGCGATGGAAGGGCAATATGCTATCCCGGCTTTTAATTTCAATAACTTAGAACAATTACAAGCCATAATAATGGCATGTGTTGAAACAAAATCGCCTGTAATACTGCAAGTTTCAAGTGGGGCACGTAAATATGCCAATGCTAATCTATTGAAAAACATGGCAAAAGGAGCAGTGGAATACGCTAACGAATTAGGATGCAATATTCCGATAGTTTTGCATTTAGACCATGGCGACACTTTCGAATTGTGCAAATCTTGCATAGAAACAGGTTTTTCGTCGGTAATGATAGACGGTTCGCATCATTCGTATGAAAAAAACGTAGAAATCACACGACAAGTGGTAGAATATGCTCATAAATACGATGTTACAGTCGAAGGAGAGTTGGGAGTATTGGCAGGAATAGAAGACGATGTACAAGCTGAACACCACACATATACACGTCCGGAAGAAGTAGAAGACTTTGTAAAAAGAACAGGCGTTGATTCCTTAGCCATATCAATAGGAACATCGCATGGAGCTTTTAAATTTAACGTAAAACCCGGAGAAGAAATTCCGCCTTTAAGATTTGATATTCTGGAAGAAATTGAAAAAAGAATACCGGGATTCCCAATTGTATTGCATGGAGCTTCATCTATACCTCAAGATATTATTGCTGAAATCAATAAATATGGGGGAGATATACAAAATTCGGCAGGCGTACCTGAAGAACAATTGAGACGTGCGGCAAAATCGGCAGTATGCAAAATAAATATCGATTCGGACGGACGTTTAGCAATGACAGCAGCCGTCAGAAAAGTTCTATCGGAAAATCCGCAAGAATTTGATCCGCGAAAATATTTAGGTCCTGCACGAGAAAAATTGAAACAACTTTATATGCATAAAATAATAAATGTTTTAGGCAGCAACAATAAAGTTTCATAATCATATAACTTAGAGCGAATAGGACAGTATACGTCTTGATTTGAAAACATCCTATTTAACATAATATAAATTATATAACAAATAATGATAAAACGAATACAAGCGTATAATGCTGTGTTTTAATTGAATAACAGCTAAGCAGCTTGTTCTCTACTTTTGAAATGAAATAATAAAAATAAAATTTCGTTTATCAAAAAAAAATATAAATAAAAAAAATCATGAAGAAAAAATTTATTCTTTTTACAAATCTGTTGTTAACTTGCTTGATTGGTTTTTCTCAAAATCGTTCCGATTCCGTTCAAATTTTGAATTACGATATTCATCTCTCTATAATCGATTTTTCCGGACAAACTATCGACGGTTATACGAATATCACAGCTGTAACGCGTTTAGATTCCTTAAAACACTTAAGATTAGATTTGCAGTCGCTAACTGTAGACTCTATACGCATAAATGAAATTATCAGCAATGATTACACGCATAATGACAATATTATCAATATATTACTTCCTGCTAATACAATTGGCGACACCATTCGTTTGCAAGTGTTTTACAATGGTCGTCCTGCCTCAGATGATATTGCTGGAGGATTCTATTTTTCAGGAACTTACGCTTTTAATATTGGCGTTGCTATGCAATCAATTCCACATTGTTTTGGTCGTGCTTGGTTTCCCTGCATTGACGAATTTACCTCAAAATCAACCTATTGCTTCAATATACGTACTTCTAATGACAAAAAAGCCGTTTGCGGAGGCTTATTAACTGATTCTGTGTTACTTGCAGATAGCACTTGGATATGGAAATGGGAATTAAATTCACCTATTCCCACCTACCTTGCATCCGTAGCTGTAGGTCATTATCAAACATATAAAGATACTTTTCAAGGAATAGCTGCTGTTATTCCAATTGAAATTGCCGTAGCTTCCGAACATCTTCCTGCCGTAGCTCAGTCGTTTCAATATTTAAAGGATTATTTGCGTAATTTTGAAGACAAGTTAGGTGCTTACGCATGGCAACGAGTTGGTTATGTAGGAATTCCTTTTAAGTCTTTAGCCATGGAACACGCCTGTAATATAGCCTATCCTTTGTTTGCCATTGATGGCAGTAATACATACGATTTACTGATAGCACATGAATTATCGCACGCATGGTTTGGTAATTTAATCACATGCGATAAAGCCGAAGAAATGTGGATAAATGAAGGATTTGCACGTTATTGCGAAGCACTTACTTTAGAATTTTCATTTCCTAGTCTATTCAACAACTTTGATGCTGCAACTACATTTTTACGCAATTTAAACCGTTCCGTATTGCTTAGAACACACATTCGAGACGGAGGATTTTTTGCTTTAAACAATGTTCCGCAAGAAATTACTTATGGTTCTACATCTTACGACAAAGGAGCTTTGGTTGTACATGCTCTGCGAAACTATATGGGCGATTCTCTCTTTTTTAAATCAATACGCAGATTTCTTAAAGAATATGCCTTTCAAAATGTAAATTCCATCAATTTCATCAATGAATTATCTCAATATTCAGGTATTGATTTAAACGATTTTTATGCTGCTTGGATTAATCAAGCCGGATTTCTTCATTTTTCTATTGACTCTATTGTTTATAAAGGCAATGACAATCAATATGCCGTACACATTTCTCAAGATTTGTATGGTGCTGAAAATTTAGGAAATAATAATATAATTGATGTGAGTTTTTTCTCTAATAACAATGAAATATACACTACATCTTTTCGGTTTTCAGGCAAGTACGGTATTGCTAATCTAAACATTCCATTTCAACCCGCTTTTGGAGCAATTGATTATTATGAAAAACTTCCGGATGCTACTATTGATTACAATAATTTAATAGATAAGACAGGAAAAATAAACTGTGATGATGCAAATGTATCCATTGATGTAAATTCTATTCAAGATACTGTTTACATGCGTGTTGAAAGGCATTTAGTAAATCCTGCCGCAATAAAATCGCCCAATCCGAAAATACATAAGATTTCAAAAACACATTATTGGCGAATTGCTTATACCAATCCTTCTCATATTGAAGGAACATTGTATTTTTCCTATAAGACATCAAGCGATAGCGCTTTAATAAGCGGACACAATAGAGATGAAATTATTTTATTGTACCGAGAAAATACGTCAAAAGATTGGCAAATAATACCTTCTACTAAAAGAGGAACTGCTTTGACAGGCAGTTTACAAACCAAAAACATCATGCCCGGAGAATACTGTTTAGCCATTGGCGATGATGAAGGCGTTAATATTTCAGATGTTTACAATAATACAGATAGAATTTTTCCAAATCCGACTATGGATTATATTGATATTGAATGTGATAATTCTACGTATAATCTTTCTCTGTATGCTAATGACGGAAAATTAATTCTAACGAAAAATAAACTTTCTTCCCCTACCCGATTGGATTTAAAAAAATATCCCACAGGCATTTATGTATTAACTATTCAAAAGGAAAACGGAAAGAAAACTTCCTATAAATTGATAAAAGAATAACAAAAAAAGAGATGCTTTTCAACATCTCTTTTTTATTTTTTTATACGTTGTTGATTATCGTACAGCCCATATTTTTTTGGCAACCAAAACATATATACCCCAAAACACCATGGAATATAAAACTGTAGATAATAATTCCATACGGAAAAATGGAATAGCTACAGTATAAGTTTGTACTAAACCGGCCCACGTGTATCCATACCAGCCATGTAGAAAACATGCAAAATTAGTAAGTACAAAAAACAACAGTGCTGATAATAATGATGTTATCAATACATTAGTGAAACGGATTTTGTTAAACAAAAACATTCCCATTCCTACAACCAATGCAAACGATAAGTAAACAGCCCACATAGTATCATGAAAACCAATTATTAAGTCGCTTAGTAACATAATAAACATAGGAACTATAAAAGCATACCATTTTTTACCAAGCAAAGCACCGCTAAAAAGAGCAATGGCTATAATGGGTGTAAAATTAGCAGGATGTGGAAACAAACGGGTAGACATGGCTACTAAAATAAGTGCAAACACTATTAAAATAAGATAATTAGCTAACTTCTTCATTTCTGTTCTTTATATTAAATATTACCTGATATTAATTTTTGCAAAGATAATAATAAAGCCGTTATCTTTTTTGTTTTTTTTCGTTTTTTTTAAATTTTATTATCAGTCAATGATTTACAACACACATACAATCCTATTTTTACAAAAAAAACAGCCACAATATTTATAATTCATTGTCGTTAATTAAAAAATCACATTAAAATTAAAAAATTATATCAAAAATGAAAAAAATTTTTACATTTCTACTTTTATTCCCATTAATTATTCAAGGATACAGTCAAAACCGGCAACATCTTCGTGTTCTTTTTATTGGAAATAGCTATACGGAAGTTAATAATCTACCCGGAATGATTGCTGATATAGCTGCTTCAGTGGGCGATACGCTTACTTATGATAGAAACACACCGGGCGGTTGTACTTTTAAACAACATACCGGCAATGAGTCTGTAGTGAAAATTGCATTGGGAGGATGGAATTATGTTGTTTTGCAAGAGCAAAGTCAATATCCGGCATTTCCACTCTGGCAGGTTCAAGCAGAATGTTTTCCTTATGCAAAAGCATTAGTTGATTCTGTAAGAACCAATAATCCAAATGGACAAGCGGTTTTTTACATGACGTGGGGACATAGAAATGGGGATCCTTTTAACTGCCCTACCTACCCCCCTATTTGCACTTATGAAGGGATGGACGATTTGCTTTATGAACGATATATGATGATGGCAAACGATAATAATGCTACTATTTCCCCTGTAGGCAAGATATGGCGCTATATAAGAACTTATTATCCCGTCATATCTTTATACCAAGAAGATGGTTCACATCCCTCTAAGATGGGGACTTATGCTGCTGCTTGTACGTTTTACACCATATTATTTCAAAGAGATCCTACATTAATAAAAACAAGTTTCGATTTGAATGCAAGTCAGGCTTTAATTATACGAAATTTAGTAAAAGTCGTTGTGTATGATAGTCTTGAAAAATGGAATGTAGTTATTAATCCAAACAACAAACCTATACTTACCGATAGCGTTTCAGATATAAGTCAAACGAAGGCAGTTTTATATGGTCATGTAAATACTGAAATTTCTACAATAAAAGAAGTAGGCTTTGAATATAAATTAATAAGCGATAGTGTTTTTCAAAGACACACTACGGATTTAACTATCAATTTTATAGATACTATTAGTCAGCTCATTTCAAATCAACAATATGTTTATCGTGCCTATTGTTTGACGGAGCATGATTCGCTACTTGTAGGTATGGAAAAATATTTCAGCACCCTAGCGATAAGCGTAGTAATTGATAGCATTACAAATATAACAAAGTCTACATGCGATATGCAAGGAACCTATCAATACGATGGAAATGAAACATTATCGGTGGGTTTTGAGTGGAAAAAAGAAAATGACACCCTACTTTATTACAAAGATACTCAAGTGATAGAAACACTCACCTATTCACTGGCTATTGCCGATTTATCGTCATCAACTACTTATGAAGCACGTGCTTATGTTATTTATCATAGTGATACCATTTTCAGTGATTCTAAAATGTTTACTACGGTTGCCGATGATTCCAACTCTATTCTCTCTACTTCTCATCATAAAGAAATCCTATTGTATCCCAACCCAACAACTAATATCATTAACATAGAATTAGATAAAAAAGAACAAGTGCAGCTCTTACTCTACAATATCAATGGACAATTAATTCAATCTAAAGTGATTAATGATTTAAAAGCCATTCTGGATATTTCATCGCTTAGCAATGGTTTGTATTATTTAAAACTTATTAGAATAAACAACTATCCTATAAGCTATAAAATCATAAAATACTAATGTTTATATGCAAACAACAAAAGAAGTAGGCAATAAGGGTGAAAACCTCGCTAAAGAATATTTAATTAAAAAGGGTTATAATATAAGAGATTGTAATTGGCGTTTTGGACATTTTGAAATAGACATTGTCGCTGAAAACAACGATTATATTATATTTTTTGAAATTAAAACACGTTCTTCTACTACTACAGTTAAAACACCGGAAGAATTTGTTTCTAAACAGCAGCAACTTAATATTATTCGTGCAGCTAATGCTTATATGGATAAAAAAAAATGCACAAAAGAAGCTCGTTTTGACATTATTACTATTATTCACACTGCTTATAAAACAGATATTCAACATATTGAATTTGCATTTAGTCCGCGTTGGTAAAAAACAATCCGTATCAAATAGTATAAAAAAATCGTGTATTTTTGCATTTGGAATTTAGATAAATAAAAACATGAGCGCATTATTAGAAATCAGAGATTTACACGTTTCAATAAATGATAAAGAAATACTAAAAGGAGTAAATTTAACCATTAATAAAGGAGAAATTCATGCTTTAATGGGACCTAATGGAAACGGAAAAAGTACATTGGCAGCTACAATTGCAGGAAAAGAAGCCTATAAGGTAACGCAAGGCGAAATATATTACAAAGGAAAAAACTTATTCGATTTATCAATTGAGGACAGAGCAAGAGAAGGTATATTTTTAGGATTTCAGTACCCTATAGAAATACAAGGAGTTAGCATGGTCAATTTTATGCGTTCCGCTATTAACGAAATACGTAAATACCACAAACAACCTTTAATGAGCAGTGCGGAATTTTTAGCTTTTATGGAAGAAAAAAAGAAAATCGTAGAAATGACTACTAAACTTTCTAATAGGTCTGTAAATGAAGGTTTTTCAGGTGGAGAAAAGAAACGTAATGAAATTTTTCAAATGGCGATGTTAGAACCCGAACTGGCTATTTTAGATGAAACAGATTCGGGATTAGACATTGACGCTCTACGCATTGTAGCTTCCGGTGTTAACAAATTACACTCTGCCGATAATGCTATATTTTTGATTACCCATTATCAACGTTTACTCGATTATATTGTTCCCGATTTTGTTCACATATTATATGAAGGAAAGATTGCAATGACAGGCGATAAATATCTGGCTATTAAATTGGAAGAAAACGGATATGATTGGGTGAAAAATGAAATAGAACATAAAAATTGACACCGATACCCACATATGGAAAACTTTACCTATTCCCTACTCTATTAGGAGGAGAAGATATAGAGCGTTGTATTCCTCTTTATAATTTAAAAATAATAGAGAATATTCGTTTTTTTGTAGTAGAAGAACTTAGAACCGCCAGACGTTTTTTACGAAAAGCTATTCCTACATTTCCTATCGACGAATGCGATTTTCAACTTCTCAATGAACATACTAACATTGACACTATCAGCGACTTACTAAACCCTATTTATCAAGGAAAAGATATGGGGTTATTATCCGAAGCCGGCTTACCTTGCGTTGCTGATCCCGGTAATGAATTGGTAATGATAGCGCAACAAAAAAACATAAAGATTGTTCCTTTGGTAGGACCTTCTTCTATATTAATGGCATTAATGGCTTCGGGTTTATCAGGGCAAAACTTTGTGTTTCACGGTTATTTGCCTACCGATAAACAAGCCTTGATTTCCAAAATTCAATCAATGGAGATTAATTCGCAAAAGCACCGACAAGCCCAACTATGTATAGAAACCCCTTACAGAAACAATCAATTAATAGATGTTATTTTGAAAACATGCCAGCCCACAACTTTATTATGTATTGCAGCCAATATCACCCTCTCTACCGAATATATCACTACAAAAACCGTTGCCGAATGGAAATCAAGCCCGCTTCCTAATTTTCATAAACAACCTGCTATCTTTATTTTACAAAAGAAATAAATTCAATTAGTTATTTATTTTTTTGACTTTTTTCAGAATTAATAAATTCATTGCATTATTGTCCATATTGACAATTTTTTTACTCACAAAACGTAACACTTGATCATAATACAGTACTATTACAGGCGCATCTTCCATAATGAGTGCATCCATTTTTTTGTATAATTCCATTCGTAGTGAATCATTGGATGTTTGTTGCGATTGCTCGTAGTACTTATCGAATTGTGCGTTTTTATAATGCGTATAATTAGGTCCTGAAGGACAAAAATTTTTCGAATAAAACAAAGACAAATAATTCTCTGCATCAGGATAATCGGCTATCCAAGAGCCTCTAAAAAAAGGCAATTCCGATTTAGCTATCATTTGACGTTGTGTTCCGGCTTGCAATTTTGCAATTTTAATTTTAAATCCTATTTGTTCTAATTCGTAAGCAATGTATTGTATAATATCTATGTAACTTTCAGATACGGAAATAGTAATAGGCGGCAATCCTTTCCCGTTTGGATAACCGGCTGCTGCCATTAAGGCTCTTGCTTTTTCAGGATTAAAATCGTAACCATAAGTATTATTGGTATCAAAAGGAGGTAAACCATAGGGTATCATGCCGTAAAGTCCCGGCTCACCTATATTGCTTCTAAGAAAACGAAGCATTTTTCTTCGATCGAAACCATAATTGAGAGCCTGCCTTATTTCTTTTTTTAAAAGTGGATTATTATCGGCACCTTTTTGTTTCTCATCCATAAGAAATCCTAAATATTCGGTATTCAAATAAGGCATAGTAAGCATATAGATACGTGAGTTATAGGCTGGATTCAAACGCCCGTCCTTTGTTAACAGTTCATCTTTATACGACGCATCCAAACCCGATAAAAAATCCAAATTTCCTTTTACAAATTCCATAAAAGCAGCTTGTTTATCAATGATAAATGATACGGCAACAGCATCTAAATAAGGTAAACGTTGATTGTTCTCGAATTCAAAATAATCATCGTTTTTTAGCATTACCAATTTCAAGCCTTCTTTCCACATTTTGAATTTAAAAGGTCCTGTTCCGACCGGATATTTACGAAAATCTTTTCCGAATTTATCAACAACTTCTTTGGGAACCACCGAGCAATACTGCATCGTCAAAAGTTTCAGGAAAGGTGGAAAACTCTCTTTTAAACGTATTACTAATGTAGTATCGTCTACAGCTAAAAAAGCATAAGTCCCATCTTTACAGGTATCTACCGCATTAAATATCCAAGCACCGGGAGAAGCAACCGATTTATCAACAATGCGATTAAAACTATAAACAAAGTCGGAAGCTATTACTTTTCTCTTTCCTTGCGGAAAATTAAAAAAATCAGTTGTGTGAAAATAAACATCATTGCGTAAAAAGAAAGTATAGGTTTTTCCATCTTCCGACACATTCCACGAATATGCTATACATGCCTGTGTTTCCAATTGATTATCAAGCTGTACTAACCCATTATACAATTGATTACATACCCAAATATTTGCCTGATCTTTTGCAAATGCAGGGTCAAGTGAAGTAATCCCAGCCGATTCATTGTATAAAAAAACAGTTCGTTTTTCTTTGTTTTCCGAACGTGAGCAAGTTAGGAAGAGAAAGAGAACGAACGAAAAAAAGACTAAAATCAATAGTCTCTTATTACCATATACCTGCTCCATCTTTAAACCATTTTCCTTGTAAACGCATGGTATGTTCAATCACGTCTCTCACACAACCTTCCCCACCTCTATAAGGTGAGATATAGTCGGAAATTTCTTGTATTTCAATAGCAGCATCGTTTGGACATGCTTTAACTCCGGCTAATTGCATTACTTCATAATCCGGAATGTCATCGCCCATAAACAATATTTCATGCGATGATAAATTGTTATTTTTAACATAATCATTGTAAACTTCGCACTTATTCGGTATTCTCAGAAAAATATCCATTCCTTCAAAAATATCATAACGTCTTTTCATTCCTTCAGAATATCCTCCCGATATGATACAAACCTTAAATCCTTGTTTCAATGCGTATTGTATAGCATATCCATCTTTTACATTGGTGTTTCTGATTTGCTCTCCATCGCTACCTACCCATATCTTTCCATCACTCAACACGCCATCAAAATCAAAAATAAAAGTAGTAATATGTTTTAGCTTCTCTTTATATGTTATCATTTCATTTATTTTAATTCTTTGCAAAAATATAAAATTTCAATCAATTATCATTGTTTTTTGGACAATTCTTTCAAAATATTCTATTCTTATAATAGCATTTTTCTTATAAAAACTATTTTTTACTTTTATAGACATTAAAATTTAAGTTTACAAACAGCTAATATACAGATTATTGCTTATTATTACCATGCAAATAAATGATTTATATTTTTTTTCATTCGTTTAGCGTTTAGATAATAATAATTTTAGTATTTTTGCATGCTAATTTTATTTATTATTATTAACTAAATATAGGAGACTTAATTATAGCTTTAAACTCGAAATACACAGATAGGCAAAACAGAAAAACTGCGGTGAATAAAGAACAATTACACAAAATAAATAAGGAAATAACATCATTAGTCGTACGTGTCATATTAGAAGATGGCACAGCTAATATCCTTTCTTTAAAGGAAGCATTAGAGATTGCAGATAACTTAGACTTAGATTTAGTAGAGATATCGCCCAATACAAATCCACCTGTATGTAAGGTAATGAACTATCAAAAATATCTTTACAATCTAAAGAAAAAACAAAAAGATATCAAAGCTAAAACGGCAAAAATTACTATTAAAGAAATACGCTTAGGACCTAACACAGATGATCATGATTTTAATTTTAAAGTAAAACATGCTATTGAATTTTTAAAAGAAGGAAATAAAGTAAAAGTAGATGTGTTTTTTAAGGGGCGTACGATTATGTATAAAGAAAAAGGAGAAGAAGTATTGCAACGCTTTGCACAAGCATGTGAAGACTATGCCAAAGTAGAGCAGACACCTCGTTTAGAAGGAAAACGAATGATACTGATGCTTTCTCCTATTAAGAAATAAGAAATTGATTTTAAACATATATTATTAAATTAAGAGAAATGTCAAAATTAAAAACAAAATCGAGTGCCAAGAAAAGATTTTCTTTAACAGGTACCGGTAAAATTAAAAGGAAACATGCTTATAAAAGTCATATTTTGACCAAAAAATCTAAAAAACGTAAACGTAATTTAGGTTATACGGCAATTGTTGACAAAGCAGATGTAAAAGCAGTTAAACAAATGTTAAATTGCTAGTTAAATAAAGTATTAATTTACCATCAGCACCCAAAGACCGATTTATCGGCGCTGACGTAAAAAAAAGAAAGGAAATAAAACATGCCAAGATCAGTCAATAAAGTAGCTTCAAGAGAAAGAAGAAAAAAAATCCTTCAATTAACCAAAGGATACTTCGGAAGGCGTAAAAATGTGTGGACTGTCGCTGTAAACACATGGGAAAAAGGACAACTTTATGCCTATCGCGACAGAAAACAGAAAAAACGTAATTTCAGGAGTTTATGGATAATGCGTATTAACGCAGCAGCAAGATTACACGGAATGACCTACTCTACTTTTATGGGAAATTTGAATAAAAAAGAAATCAATTTGAGTCGTAAAGTGCTTGCTGATTTAGCAATGAATCATCCACAGGCATTTAAAGCCATTGTTGATTTAGTTAAAAAATAAAAGTTTTCAATTATTTTGTTTAAAATCAATAAAAAAA
>JAAYQB010000071.1 GCA_012519525.1 Bacteroidales bacterium
AAATAATTACTTTTATAACGAAAAAAATGTTATTTTTGCAACTATAAACAATAATAATTTAAAGAGTTAATAAACAAGGGGTTGTTTGGTTTTGACAGCTCGTATGTGGAAATGTAAGCACGTCGGACGTTGTAAGCAGGTTCCGTAATAACTAACTTACATGCCAATATAAATGGCGCAGAAAATAATTTTGCTTTGGCTGCTTAACAAGAGTTAATCACCAAGCTGTTTCCCTGAAAGCCCTTCTTTTCGGCGTTCAGCAAGAAGCATCGCAAATGAAAAGATAGTTTCTGTAAGCCTCGATACGGAAGCGAATTCAAAGAGGCTAAGTTGCCTATAGGTTTGTCTTGTACCAATAGTCAATCGAAAACCGAACAATGACTAAGCGTGTAGAAAGCATCTTTGCAGCGTGTTTGGACGAGGGTTCGACTCCCTCCAACTCCACCGATTCTAAAAATATACGATATGAATACCCTATTAATAGCAAGCGATCACGCCGGATATGAACTAAAAGAGTACATAAAAACCACCTTGGGCAATGAGGGTTATCATTTTAAAGATTACGGTACTTTTTCGGCAGACAGTATGGATTATCCCGATGTGGTTCATCCTTTGGCTACATTTATTAATGATAATGAAAATCAACTTGGAATTATTATTTGCGGTTCGGGCAATGGCGTTAGTATGGTAGCCAATAAATATCCGCATGTACGTGCTGCTTTGTGCTGGCAACCCGAATTGGCAGCCTTAGCACGTCAGCACAACAATGCTAATATTGTAGCACTTCCGGCTCGTTTTATTCAAAAAGATGTAGCTGTAGCTATAGTTCGTTTGTTTTTAACTACTTCGTTTGAAGGTGGACGTCATAGTCGAAGAGTGGATAAAATAGCCAAGGTTTAATACTAATTTTTGTTTTTTTCGTTTATATATTTGTGGAAAATAAAGATTTACTTATAAGGAAAATTGAATTGTTTATTCGCAAATATTACAATAATATTGCGATAAGAGGCGGAATAGTATTTATAGCTATCTTATTGTCGTTGTTTTTATTAATTTCTCTATTCGAATATTTTGCCTATTCCAATACTACTTTACGAACAATTTTATTTTTTGGATTTATAGGAATCAATCTTTTTGTATTGATACGATACATACTTATTCCTTTGTTGAAAAAAAGCGGTCTGTTAAAACGTCTTACTTATGAAGAAGCCGCTAAAATTATCGGACTTCATTTCCCTGAAGTAGACGACAAATTGCTGAATACTATTCAGTTAAATAAAATGTTAGATCAAATTTCCGCTGTCAAAAGTATGGATTTATTAATAGCATCTATTGATTTCAAAATAGAACAGATAAAACCTTTCCCTTTTCATAAAGCGATTAATTTTAAGAAAAACTTAAAATATTTCAAATACGCACTTGTGCCGTTGTTAATTATTGTTCTTATTTTTGTTTGGAATGCAGCTGTTTTTACCGAACCCACACATCGTATAGTTCATTATAATCAAACTTTTACTAAACCTCTTCCTTATCAATTTATAGTTGAAAATACGAGTTTGCAATCCTTCCAAAACGAAGACTTTACATTAAAAGTAAAAATAGAAGGCGAAGAAATTCCGGAAGAAGCATTTATCGAGGTTAATAGTAATTTGTATAAATTAACACAAGAAACAAACATTCAATTTTCATATGTTTTCAAAAATGTACAACAAAGTTTTCAATTTCGCTTTGTTACTGACGAAATGAAAAGCCGATTCTACGAGCTGAAAGTTTTACCTAAACCTTTAATGATTAATTTTTCTATCTCGTTAGAATATCCGGCATACATACAAAAAGTGAATGAAACCGTTGATAACAATGGTGATTTAAGCGTTCCGCAAGGCACAAAAGTTAATTGGAAGTTCAACACTCGTAATACGGAAGAAGTTCTTTTATCTATTTCTGAGAAAACATATACGCTTACACGCCAATCCGATATTTTTACCTTTTCTATGCGTGCAATGTCCAATTTGTCTTATACTATTTTTAATAGAAACAAATACATTACCAATAGCGATTCACTTCATTATTTTATAAATGTCATTCCCGACCTTTATCCACAAATCGAAGTCGTTTCAATGAACGATTCTGTTTTTTTCGATCGTTTTTATTTTAAAGGTAACATTAGCGATGATTATGGTTTGAAAAAATTACAATTTATATATACCATTACTAAAGAAAAAGACACCTTATCGACAACACATGCGATAGATATTCCCATTGATTTATCATTGAACGGACAAGGTTTTTATTATTATTTTGATGCTCAAACCTTAAATTTAAGTTTAGGGCAAACACTTATTTATTATTTTGAAGTGTGGGATAATGATGGTGTTAACGGTAGTAAATCAAGTCGAACGGTAAGCATGGAATTTAAACTTCCTTCTGAGAAAGAAATAGAAAAGCAAGCCGATAATTTAAGCTCTCAAACAAAATCGGATATGAGCAAGCTCATAAAAGAAAGCGATAAAATCTTAAAGAAAATAGAAGATTTAAAGAAAAAAATGAGTGAAAAAAATCAAGTGGGCTGGGAAGAGAAAAAACAAATGGAAGAACTTTTAAAACAATTACAAGACTTAAAAAAGGAAGTCGAAAATTTAAATGTTCAACAAGAAAAACAATTACAAATCGAAAATCAACATCAACTTTTAAACGAAGAAATACTGAAAAAACAAGAAGAATTGCAAAAGCGTTTCAGCGAACTCTTTACCGATGAAATGAAACAAATGATGGAAGAAATTCAACTGTTGATGCAGCAAAACATAGACAAAAATGCTATGAATGAAATGATTGAAAAAATGGAATTTTCGACCGAAGAGCTTAACAAACAATTGGATCAAGATTTGGCATTGTTCAAACAATTAGAGTTTGAGAAAAAAATGGACAATACCATTAATAAAGCTTACGATTTAGCCGAAAAACAAAAAAAATTAGCAGAGGAAACAGCAGATAAAAAAAGCGATAACAAACAGCAAATAGAAAAACAAGAACAAATACAAAAGGAATTTAACGAATTAATGGAAGATGTAAAAGTCTTGCAGCAATTGAATCAAACCTTGGAAGAGCCTTATAAACTGCCAAATGTCAATCAATTAGAAAAAGAAGTATTGCAAAACATACAAGAGGGGCAAGAACAACTTCAAAAAAATAAAAAAGACAAATCATCGGAAAAACAAAAGAAAGCCGGAGAAAAAATGGAAGAAATAGCCGAGAAAATGGATGCTGCTTTTTCGGATCAACAGTCTCAAGCTATGGGCGAAGATATTCAAACTCTTCGACAAATATTGGACAATATTATCAAAACATCTTTTCAGCAAGAAGATTTAATGCTACAGTTGTCGAAAACAAATTCTCAAAACCCAAAGTTACAACAAATTGTACAAGACCAATTTAAAATGAGAGACCAATTGCGAATGATAGAAGATTCCATTAATGCCATAGCACGACGACAACCTGCCGTAGAGTCGTTTATTACAAAAAAAATTAGCACTATCAATAATGCTCAAAAACAAATATTAGCCTCTATTCAACTTACCCAAGAAGGTATTCCTGCCGTTTATAATTATAACCGTAACTTTTATGATGCCGTAGGAAAACAACAATTTGTTATGACTTCGCTCAACGATTTGGCGCTTATGATTGCTGAATCCATAGATAGGATGAAAAACTCACAGGAAAGCTCCGGCTCTTGCAAGTCAGGCTCTTGTAAGCCTGATAAAAATTCAAAAAAAGGAAAAAATAGCGTGAAATCCATGCGCGAGATGCAAGAGAAACTAAATCAGCAATTAGAAGAACTACGAAACCAAATGCAAAATCAAGGAAATAAACCCGGCGATAAAAATGCAGGAAAGCAGGGGCAGTCAATAAGCGAACAGTTGGCAAGAATGGCAGCACAACAGGAAGTCATTAGGCGTATGATGCAAGAATATCAATCTGAATTAAAAAAAGAAGGAAAAGGCTATGACGGACAACTTGATCGATTGATGAAAGAAATGGAACAAACGGAAAGAGAACTTGTTAATAAAATATTAAACCAACAAACTATCAATCGCCAACAACAAATCATGACAAGATTATTACAATCGGAACGTGCGGAAATACAAAGAGAAAAAGAAGAAAAACGAGAATCGAAAGAAGGAAAAGATATTCAACGTACTCCGCCGCCTGAATTATTCGATAAAAAGTTAAAACGAGAAAAAGAAATCGAATTGTACAAAACAATTCCGCCTAATTTAAATTATTTTTATAAAAATAAAGTTAACAGCTACTTTTACAATATTCAATAAGTGTTTTTTTAGATTTTGAATCTATTATTATTATTTTGTATAATATTTTTCATTGCTGTCCGATAAAACTATATAAATGTAAAAATGTATATATTAACTACTGATTATCAGTGGTTGATATGTTTTTTTAGATTTTCCAAGCCCCCTCAATCAAAAAGTGTTAGTTGAGGTGGA
>JAAYQB010000072.1 GCA_012519525.1 Bacteroidales bacterium
ATAGCATCAAAAGAAAAATTAATGTTTTTACTTGCTAAGGCAGCCAATATTTTAAGCATATCGGCACTGCTGATTTGTTTGATATTGCTGATATTATCTAACTTTATCGAAGCTAAACTAAAGTTTTTTACATCGCTTAAAACAAAACTACATTGAGATAATCGTTTTGCATTCAATAAAATACAGCAAGCAACAAAACTTGCTATTGTTATTATAAATGCAAAAAATACAACTAATTTTTTCATGCGTTGATTATAGTTTATGATTTATTTTGCAAATGTATATTATTTTTTATTAGCATTCGATAAAAAACAGTATTTTTAACCATAAAATTCATTTTTTTATAAAAAAAACAATGTATCTTTGCATTGTATTATATTTTTTAAGACAATTAGGTATAATGAAAGCAAAAGACATTAAAAATGAGTTGTTTGTTTTGGCTAATCCTGAAAAAAAAGCAATTTTGCAAGGTTTTTTCAAAACAGGAAAAGGAGAGTACGGCGAAGGCGACCGATTTTTGGGAATCACTGTCCCTCAATTAAGAGCCCTTGTTAAAAAAATGCAAAATCTACCTTTGAATGAAATAAAAATACTGATTGTTGACGAATACCACGAGTGTCGTATGATAGGACTTTTGTTTTTAGTTGCCTTATTTGAGAAATCCAAAGACGAAAGTTTACGGCGTGAGATTTACACAACCTATATTCAATTAGTTGATTACATTAATAATTGGGATTTGGTCGATTTAACGGCACCAAAGATAGTGGGTGCTTATTTATGGAAAAAAAATCGTAATGATTTAATTGATTTTGCTAAGTATCAGCATTTATGGTTACAACGCATTGCTATTGTCGCTACTTATTATTTTATTAAAAAGAAAGAATTTCAAGCTACGCTTAAGATTGCATCTTTGCTGCAACACCATTCTCACGATTTGATTCACAAGGCTGTAGGCTGGATGTTAAGAGAAGTCGGAAAAATGGATTTTGAAGTAGAATACCGTTATTTAGTTGAAAACAAGCGTTATCATTCTATGCCAAGAACCATGCTACGTTATGCTATAGAGAAGTTCCCTGAGGAAATGCGACAAGATTTTTTAAAAGGAAGACTTTAATAACGGCTTAAAAAAATCAACTATTTTTCTTAAAACATTTTTTGATACGATAAAAAATGTATTTTTGCATTCTAAATTTACACTGTATTAATTATAATAATAAATAACAATGAGAATCATTAAAATATTAAGTTTTAGTTTATTGTTTGCAACAACAATCACATTTACACATGCACAAGAGTTAAAAACAACAAAAGACTCAATAGGTTATGCCTTGGGTTTTCAAGTAGGGGAGTCTTTTTTCCTCAATCAAATTGATTTTGTTACCTTAGAGGCTTATTTAGCGGGCTTTGAGGTAGGTTTTAAAGGTAATCGCTCGCAAGCTAAAGTGAAAGAGCCTGAGTTGAGTGAATTGATTAAACGTTTTCAAACCATGGCACAACAACGGCAAGAAGAAAACATTGCCAGAGAAGCAAGTTTTAATAAATTTATTACAAAAGATTTGATGGAAAAAAACTTAAAAGAAGATAAAGAGGTCGTACAGACTGCAAGTGGACTGCAATACAAAGTGTTGGTACAAGGAAAAGGTCCTAAACCGACGGCAACCGATAAAGTAAAAGTACATTATGTAGGTACTTTGTACGACGGCACCGTATTCGATTCTTCCATACAAAGAGGGGAGCCTATCACATTTCCTTTAAATCAAGTGATTAAGGGCTGGACAGAAGGACTGCAATTGATGAATGTAGGGAGTAAATACAAATTTTGGATTCCGTCCGAATTGGCGTATGGCGACCGTCCGGTAGGACAAGTGCCAAAGAGTGCAGGTTCTATGTTGATTTTTGAAGTAGAATTGATTGCTATTAATCCTGAATAAAATACTTTTAATCAAATACTTGCTATCATGGGATAGTAATAGAGGTCTATTTTTGATTTTACTGAGTCTATAAAACAATGATGGTATATTTATACGATGACACTATACGTTTCTATATCATATTATTAGCGTGCATCGCATTAGTGTATATCCCTTTTATAGGTAAATACGTGCGTTTGATAAGTACTATGATTCACGAAGGCGGACATGTGCTAATGGGTTTATTATTAGGCGAACGTATAGTGAAAGTCAATCTTTTTAGCGATGCTTCGGGAGAAGCCAATGTTACCGTATCGAATAAATTCAAAAAGCTCTTGATAGCAATCGTAGGGTATCCGTCAACAGCATTAATGGCTTTTTTTAGCTTTTGGTTGATATCCGAAGATTATCATTATTATTACGTCATAGGAATTACGGCATTGTTTTTTATTTTTCTTTTATTGTATATACGTAATTTATTCGGTGTGTTTTGGGCATTGTCTTTTGTAATAGCTAATGCATTATTGCTTTATTATCAGCAGTTAACGTTTATTCATATTTTGGCTCAAATATATGCTTGTATTATTTTTGTCGAGTCTATTTTTTCTTGCTTTATTTTGCTGTACATATCTTTTGTTTCGCCTAAAACGCAAACAGATGCAACTAATATTTCCGATGTTATTTATTTGCCTAAACAATTAGTAGCCGTGCTTATTACGGCATTCAATTTATATTTTGCTTATTTAAGTGTCATGTATTTTTTTCCTAATATTAATTAAAATCATTTGTGTATGAAAACGATTTATCTTATTCGACATGCGAAGACCATTAGTAATGCTGAATGTGATAGCGATAGAACATTGCTTCCTGTAGGCATTGCTCGCACTCATCAACTTGGTCAATATTTAAAGCTAATGTCAACAAAAGTAGATAAAATTTATTCAAGTTCTGCATTAAGGGCTGTGCAAACTGCCGAAATATTAGTGCCTTATCTACGTAAAAAGAAAAAAGACATTCATTTTACCTCATCTTTATACCTGACAAGTGTAGATGAATATTTTAATATATTAGTAGCTCTCAGCGATAAAGATAAAAGCGTTTTATTTGTGGGACATAATCCGGAGGTAACCAATATTGTTCGTTTTTTTGTTTCTGATTATAATGGATATATGCGAACAAGTGAATGTTACGCCATTGATATTTATGCCGATACATGGCAAGAAATTTTTACGGCTAAAAGAGAAATCCGTTTTTCAAAATTAATAAGATAAAAAAATGAAATCATATCGTAAAGAATTGTATTTTAATCTTCCTACGCGAAGAGGCTTGGTAAATATTACTTCCATGGTACAACAAGCTATTGTTGAGTCGGGAGTAAAAGAAGGTTTGGTGTTAGTGAATGCTATGCACATTACGGCAAGTGTTTTTATCAACGACGACGAAAGTGGTCTGCATCACGATTATGAAGTTTGGTTGGAAAAATTAGCCCCCGAAAAGCCTTATAGTCAGTATAGACATAATGGTTTTGAAGACAATGCCGATGCCCATCTCAAACGTACTATTATGGGGAGAGAAGTGGTCGTAGCCATCACCAACGGACAATTGGATTTTGGTCCTTGGGAGCAAATATTCTATTTTGAATTTGATGGAAAACGCAAAAAACGCGCTTTAATAAAAATAATAGGGGAGTAAATAAGCGATTATAATAAAAAAAGAGAATTTATTTTTCCAAGTTTAGGCAACTATTTCAATATTTTTAACGACTTATAGTAAAAACGAAGATGTTTTCGGAAGAAGCAAAACTTATTGAAGAATGTATAAAAGGAAGTAGAAAGGCTCAAAAGGAATTGTATGATAAATACAATGCCTTGTTTTTTTCCTTATGCTTACGTTATACACACACAAGAGAAGAAGCTGAAGACATTTTGATAACGGGATTTATGGAAATATTTGAGTCGCTTCCGAATTACAAACAAGAAGGTTCTTTTGAAGGTTGGATGAAAAAAATATTGATACATAAAGCAATAGATTATTTTAGAGCAAATAAAAAATATCAGGTAAATGTAGATATAGAAGAAGTAGAAACAGAAGGTAGCATAATTAACACAGTAGTTCAAGATATGGATGCAAAATATATTTTAAAACAGATACAAGCAATGCCCGACGGATACCAACAGGTGTTCAATCTGTATGCTATTGAAGGTTACAAACATATCGAAATTGCTAAGATGTTAAACATATCGGAAAGCACTTCTAAATCACAATATGCAAAAGCAAAAAAATGGTTACAACAAAAATTAAAAGATTATAAATCTTAAAAGCAATGGATACGGAGTTTGAAAAAGACATACAAAATATTTTTCAACAGCACAGCGAATCGCCATCGCCGGAATGCTGGTCTAAACTGTCGAATCGCTTAGATGCTGTTTATAATCAAGCACCTTCTACCGGAGGAAATGCCGTTTCGACTGTAGGTAAAATCTTACAATCTACTATTGGAAAAGTAAGTATGGGCGTTGCTGTGGTGGGTGCTATCGGCACGACAGTGTATTTTGTTGCTACTACAAATGAAGAAAATAATGACACACAAAATCAAATTCAGGTAGAAGATATACAAGAAATTACTACTGAAAAAGAAGATACTGTTTTTGTTGTTGACAATGAGCTGAAAACTACTACTGTAGAAGATAGGAACGAAACAAAAATCGTATCGGAAAAAGATAAAAATTCCGTTGCTGCCCCGATAATTGCAGAAACGAAAATAGAAAAAACCACCCCTAATACGACTGAAAATATAAATAAAACAGTTGATATTCAACCTGTAAAACAACAAGCAGTCTTGCCGGCTAAAGAAGTTTTGCCTGCTAAGAAAGAAGTAAGTGAAAAAGCACCGATACCTACTGCTATTGCGAAAGAAGAGAGCATTGCAAAAGGAGAAACAATAGATAAGGAAGTAAAAGAAGCGGAAGAAGAAATTATGCAACCTCGTTTTAATATTCCGAACATTTTCACGCCTAACGGTGATAATGTCAACGATTATTTTGTTATCGAAGCTGTTGAAGGAGTTACCAATGGACATTTATATATTTATAGTGTTACGGGAAAAGTATTGTATGAAAGAGAAAACTACCAAAACGATTTTAACGGCGAATATTTAGCCGATGGACTTTACTTATATATTTATAAATTCATTTATAAGGACAAAGAATTTATACGTAAAGGAACGATTACTATTAAAAGAGATTAAAACATTTCTCTACAAAACACATGAGTAAAAAAGTCTTATTTGTTTGTATAGGAAACACTTGTAGAAGTCCAATGGCAGAGACTATTTACCGACACTTGATTAATGCCAATGTAAGTAGTTGCGGAATACGCATAAGCTCATCATCTGTTAATCCGCATACGATTGAAATTTTAAAAAACAGACTCAATATCAACGTAGCCGATAAACCGACAACTCATATAAAAGACTTAGACTTAAATGAATTTGATGTCATTTATGCCTTAGACAAAGAGGTAAGCGACTTTTTACACAATTTACAATTATCGAAATCCAAAATTATCCGTCTGTTAGTTGACGATCCGTATGGAAAAGATATTACAGTTTATGATAAAGTCTATGATATATTATTGGATGAAATCAATAAAATGAAAGAAAACAATTAGATACCTCTTTCTTTTTTAATTCGTTGGTAGGCTGCATTGATTTTTGAGAAATTTTCTTCTGCTTTCTTTCGAGCTGTTTCGCCAAGATGTTCGATTTTATCGGGGTGATTTTCAACTGCAAGCCTTCTGTATGCTTTTTTTATTTCCTCATCGCTATCGCTTTCTTTTACCCCTAACAGAGCATAATCGCTTTCTCTTTTTGAGGTGGTGGTATAGCTTTGACGAGAATCGCTTTGAGAATACGATTTTTGTTGATAATAGTAGAAATAAGTGTATTCGATATAATTAAAATCTTCTGTTCTTATTTGTAAGTAAAATGAAATAGAATTTAAAACAGATAGCTCATTTTGCTTGAGATAGCCGTCAATATAAGCTAATTGAAAAAGAAAACGCATTACTTCTAACTTTTCCGTATAATTGAGGATATTGTTTAATTTGTTGCAATAATATTCGGCAGAAATGTCTTTATTTCTAATGTCTTTGAGTATATCTATTGATTTAGAGGCTGCGCTAGCACCGAAATTATTCAGCATAAAATTTTTAAACAAATAAAGTTCTGATCTTAGGACATAATCATCTGATTTCATAACAACAGCCGATAGGGCAGTAATGCTGTAAATAACAGTATCGGGAATCTCTTTGTTGTTATAAACGACAGACTCTAAGAAACCGCCCAATAAAAAACCAAAAATAAAGCCAGAAGCACAGCCTGCCTCTCTGGCAAGGATGAAACCACTGATACTAAATATTATTGCTAATAAACAACCAGAACGCATTTTTAAATATTAATATCGGCTTTAGCCAGTGAATAATTAGTGTATATGCTTCTTCTTACGATGGAAAGTGCCAATGTCAACACGGTAACTCTTCCGACAAACATCAATATAATAATTACTGTCTTTCCGATAATAGAAAGCTGTGAAGTGATACCTAAACTGAGACCAACAGTGCCGATTGCTGAAACTACTTCATACATAACCTCTTTTAATGAAAATACGGGATCGGAAATAGACAATATGAGAGTTCCTATAAAAATAAGTGATAAGGTAAATAAGACAACGGCATAAGACCTGTCTACCAAATTAAAAGGAATGGAACGGTTATAAATAGTAACTTCTTTTTTTCCTTTAATAGTAGCAAGTGCCGATTTTAAGATAATATAAAAAGTAGATGTTTTAACACCACCGCCTGTTGAAGTAGGAGCGGCACCTATAAACATTAAAAGCATTATTATCAAGACCGTAGGAGTGGTTAATAAGCCGTGATCAACAGTTGCATAACCTGCCGTACGAGAAGAAACAGCCGAAAATATGGCGGTGCAAATTCTATCGCTTATGCTACTGCCGGCAGATACGTTGTTGTATTCGAAAATAAAAAAGGAAACCGCACCTATTAGTATTAAAATTACAGATATGGCTACCGATAGTTTTGTCATAATTTGTAGTCGTGACCAAAGACTTTGTTTTGTTTTTCTTCTAAATATATTGTGTGTAATGTCGTTGATAGCAAGAAAACCAATGCTGCCTAAGAAGATTAAGCCGGCAATTACATATTGCGAAAACTGGTTGTGAAAAACGGGAGAAGTCATTCCGCCTTCCACTATGGAAAATCCCGCATTGTTGAAAGCCGATATGGAATGAAAAAAAGAAAAAAACACATTATTAAGAAGTGATTCGTTATAAAAATGATAATAGTTGTAATAAAAAAATAGAACGATAGCACCTATTATCTCAATAATAAAAGTATAGATAAAAATTTCTTTTATAAGTGGTTTTGTTCCATGCAGGCTCGTTTTCAACATTTCTTTCATCACAAATTGATGACGGAGAGTTTTACCTCTGAATGAGGAAGATAAATAGGTGGCAAAACTTAATATATTAATACCGCCCATTTGCATTAAGAGCATAATAACAAATTGACCTTTAAATGTAAATGCATTGCTTGTTTCTACTACGGTCAGTCCGGTAATACAACATGCGCTGGTAGAAGTAAACAATGCATCAATAAACCGAATTTCGCCGACAGTCATTTCGGGAAGTAGTAACAATAAGGTTCCCAACGATATTAAGAAGAAAAATGAAGCTATCATCCAACCGCCGGGACCTAATTTGAATTTGGAAAAAAGAGTTCCGATACTCGACAAGTCGAATAATACCATTATGAAAAAGTATAATTGTATTAAAACAATAGTAATGTTTTCAATATTAGCAACTTCTATTCGACTGAAAATATCAATGTGATTGTAGATTTTAAAAATATAACTCAATATAAACCATACTACTATCAATAAAACCATGATGCCTTGAAATGCATTTTTTTTGATGTATCTAAAAGAATGAATGGAAAATATTGAGCTGAGGATGTATTTAATAACATAAAAAATCAAGCTTGATTGAATGATGATTTTGCAAATCAATGCCGATTCTTCCGTTTGTTGATAACCGTAATAGTAAGCTATTGTAGCTAAAGTAAATAGAGATACGGAAATGCTTATATAACGTAAGGTGTTTTGGACTATATCAATATAATCCCATATAAATAGTTTGATATTTTCTCGAAAACGACGAAATATTCTCACAGTTAATTATTGATTATTATAAACTTTTCAATATCTTTATTTTTTCCAAATAACACTAAAGTATCTTTTGACAATATGATGGTTTTAGTATCGGGGACCCCTAATACATGTTGATTAGTAGTATCTTGATTGGTAGAATTTTTACTGTAATCTCTTTTTATGGTGATAAGACTTAATTTGTATTTATCTCTAAAATTGACTTTTCCATAAGCTAATCCGCAAATTTGTTTAGGTGCTATTACTTCCATAATGCTATAATCGTCGGCAAGGTCAAGATAAGACACTAAACTCGGATTCATCAAACGTTTGGCTACTAATAGACCCACTTCTTGTTCGGGAGAAATAATATCGGTAATGCCCATTTTTTTTAGTATAAAATGTTCATTTCTACCTCCTGCACGACATACAATATGTTTTACCCCTAAATCAAGGAGTAAAGCAACACACAACAAACGTTGTTCTAATGGATTAATAGATACAATGACAGCATCAAAGCGAGTTATATCTTGCGATAAGAGTGCTTTTCTATCCGTAGCATTTAAGGTAACCGCATAAGCAACTTCGTCGGATATATTTTCTATTCTATCGTAATTCATATCAATTGCCATGACTTCAGCACCCTTTTGTGTTAAATTCAAAGCAATTGATTTACCGAATTGTCCAATACCTATTACTGCAAATTTTTCTGTACGCATACTTTTTTAGTTTAAAATGCAAATGTATATGTTTTTTGTATATGTAAGTATCTTTTTTTTATAAAAACAAAGACGCCTTCCTAAGGATGACGTCTTTTTATTTTATTGTTATAAAAATGTTTAGTGTTTGATATTAGGTAATTCTAAGCCATAGCCTTTTTTCTTATCAACCGATTTGAGCACAAGTCCTAAAATAAGAGCAGCAACACCAAGCATTGCCAACATAATAAGAGGATTTGTATAATCATAAGAGATTGAAGCTTCTGCCGATGTCATAGTTCCGTCAGCAACAGCTTTTGCAATTTCCGGATTAGACCAATCCAATATTTTTCCTATTAATAATGGGAACAACCACAAACCTATATTTTGAATCCAGAAAATTAAAGCATAAGCCGAACCAATAATCTTGCTGTCAACAAGTTTTGGAACACTTGGCCATAAAGAAGCCGGCACCAAAGAGAATGATGAACCGAGAACTAAAATTGTTGCGAAAGCAACGATTACACCGCCAATATTATTACCCTTAAATTCAGGTAAAATAAAAGCAAAAGTCAAATGGCAAACAATAAGCAAAGTTGAACCCAACATTAACATTGAAGCCGCTTTACCTTTGTTATCAACATATTTTCCTAAAATCGGAGTAATGCCCACAGCCAATAATGGGAATATTGCAAAAATAGACTCTGCCGATTGGCGTTGATAAGCCATATAACAGAATACTAACAATGAAATTACAGATATTGCTAACAATGAAAACTGTACTTTCTTCTTTTTCATAAAGTTGCTAGTGAAAGCAGTAGCTGCTACTACCAACATTACTATATATTGTACAACTGTAACAAGATTAGAAGCCCAGAAAGACCCATCTTCCGGTTTTACAAAATCCAAATTACATTGCAACATATTTACGGCATATTTTTGGAACGGGAAAATAGCTGAATAATAAAGTACACACAATAAGGCTACCAACCAGAAGCCAAGACTGGAGAAAATTTTACCTATATCACGTATTTGGAACGGATCGTCTTTTTCTTCCGCTTCACCTGTTTGAGCATCTAATTTTTTATCCATAAAAGCATAAACAATAAAAGCAATTAAAGCAATTATTAATAAGATAACACCAAAAGCCACAGAACGAGATACATCGGGTCTTCCAAAAGCATTTGCAATTACGGGCGAGAAAATCATACAAGTTGCAACGCCCAAGCGAGCCAATGCCATTTCAGAACCCATAGCCAATGCCATTTCTTTTCCTCTAAACCATTTTACAATACCGCGAGAAACGGTAATACCCGCCATTTCGACACCGCAACCAAATATCATAAAGCCTACGGATGATAATTTTGCGGAAGCAGGCATACCTCGATAAAATGGAGAAACACCCAATTCATCGAAGCCGGGAATATAATTTAAATTATTTGTAAACCAAAGTTCTAAACCTGAACCTTTAAACATCTCAGTTACTGCATACCAATTAATAACAGCACCAAGCAACATAACTAATCCGGATAAAATAGCGGTAAATCTTACGCCCATTTTATCCAAAATAATGCCCGCAAAAATCAAGAAGAAAATAAAGACGTTTAAAAAGGTTTCAGAGCCCGCATAGGTTCCAAAAGCAGTAGAATCCCAGCCGCGTGTTGATTCCAATAAGTCTTTGATAGGCGACAATATATCCATAAAGATATATGCACAAAACATAGCTAATGCTAATAATACTAAAGCTGTCCAGCGAATGGCAGGGACATCTTTCATGAGTTGTTGAACTTTTTCAGTCATCTTATTATAAAATTTTAAATAATGTTAAAAATAATTTTTATATTTATTGATTATATTTAATCCATTTCCATAAATCTTTGTAGGTGATTTTTTTTCCATACATTAAAATTCCTGTTCTATAAATTTTAGCAGCTATCCAAACAGCAACCATACAGCCTATTAACATTAAGCTACACGATAGAATTATTTCCCAGCTTTGTACGGCTTCTATGCCGAACGGAAGGCGAATAAGCATGGCAATAGGCGAAGTTAATGGAATGATAGAAAACCAAAAAGCAATAGAACCACCGGGATTTTCAGCTATGTATTGCGACACTATAAAGGCTAACAGTAGGGGTAGGGTTATAGGAAGCATAAATTGTTGTGTGTCGGCATTGTTATCAACAGCTCCGCCAATAGCGGCATACAATGAAGCATAAAGGAAATAGCCTGTGATAAAGAAAAACAAAAACATTAATATGAGTTGAGTGAAATTAATGTTGGCGAGTGCTGCTACAAACTCATTGTCCATTATGTTGCTATCTTGAATTTCAGCTATTTGACTATTAGCCGGTTTGTATTGATAATAATCGTCGGGAAGGTTTTCCGTAACGGCAATATTGGTGTTGTCGTTTGAAAATACAGTAGGAAAACTAACTTGTACTACTCCTAATAAAATGACCAAAGAAACAATCCATATCAGCAATTGCGTTAAGCCGATAAAGGCGACTCCTACTATTTTCCCTATCATTAATTGAATCGGCTTGACAGATGAAGTAATGATTTCGACAATGCGATTCGTTTTTTCTTCAAATACGTTGCGTAAAACCATAGAGCAGTACATAAAGATAAAGATATAAATCAAAATTCCTGAAATAAAACCGATGGCAAGTTGAACGTCTTTATGGTAAGATTCCTTATGCGATTCTTCGCCGTTTTTATTAATGAAAGTTTGTCCTAACATAATTTTATTAGTCTGATTTTCAATGTATATATTTAAAGAATCTTGACTTATATTAAATTCATTGAGAAGAATTTCGTTAGAGAGGTTACGCTTCATCGATGCCAACACATTCGATGTAACTCCTCTTCCTAATGAGGAAGTAGTGTAGAGCATTCCGCCCGGTGTAACACTATTATAAGGTATGTACAGCAAGGCTTTTATCTCTTTGCTTAGTAAATCGTTTTTTAACTCACTCAACGATTTGTTGGAATAAACATAATGAATGTTTTTATCGTTGGGACTGTTGAGATTTGAAAATAAATGCGATTCGTCTAAAACAGTAATAGTCGTATCATCTTTTGCGTATTTTACCAATAGGGCAGGAGTTAAGACAAGTATCGCCATTAATAACGGACCTAAAATGGTCATAATAATAAACGACTTTTTCTTAACTGCTTCAAAATATTCGCGTCTGATAATTATTAATATTTTATTCATAACTCAAGCAGTGTTGATTAATTGTTTTTTAGATTGATTTTATTAACTTGCGAAATGAATATATCATTCATACTAGGAAAAATTTCCTGAAAACTTTTTATGTTTACATGCGGTATCAAGGCATTTAATAAATCATTTTGAGTGTTTGCCTGTATTTTTATAAGTGCAGTATATTCATCTTCATTGTTTTCAATCGATTGTATATCGAAATTTTCAGTAAGTAAACCCGCCAAATCTACGGGATTGGCTGATTGGAATTGTACTTGAAAAAGATTTTCTTTAAATTGATTTTTAATTGTTTTTATATTGCCTTCCAATATTTTTTCGGCTTTATTTATCAGCACTATATCATCGCACAACTCTTCGACAGATGCCATATTGTGGGTGGAAAATATAATGCTTGCACCTTGCTTTTTTAAATCTAAAATCTCATTTTTTAAAAGATTCACATTAATCGGGTCAAAACCGCTAAAAGGTTCGTCGAAAATATAAAATGCAGGCTCATGTATAACTGTTACAATAAATTGTACTTTTTGTTGCATACCTTTTGAAAGCTCTTCTACTTTGCGATTCCACCATGGCGTGATGGCAAATTTATCGAACCAAAAACGCAGTCTTTTGATAGCCTCGTTTCGATGAATTCCTTTTAAACGAGCCAAATAAATAGCTTGTTCGCCCACTTTCATTTTCTTATACAAACCGCGTTCTTCGGGCAAATAACCTATTTGATAAACATGTTTTTGTGTTAGTTTTTCGCCTGAAAAGAATACTTCGCCCTTATCCGGAGCAATGATATGGTTCATAATACGTATCAAAGTGGTTTTACCTGCACCGTTAGGTCCTAATAAGCCTAATATATGCCCTTTTTTTACAGAGATAGATACGTTATCTAAAGCTGTGAAATTTCCGTAATTTTTACTAATATTATGAGCCTCAATAATATTCAATGAATCTGTTTTTTATAATATTAAGTTGCAAATGTACATAAAATTGTCCAATGAAAGAGCAATACGACATCTTTTTTGAAAAATTAATAAACAATAACATACTCAACTCACTTATTTTACTCATAGAGATAGTCGTAAATGTTAATTTTAATAAAATCCATAAAAATTATCTTTCCACACTGTTTTATTGAATGTATTTTTGGAAATATAAATCACTGAAATATAGCATTACTAATTATTATTTTAAATAATTTTTTATAATGTTGTTTTTTTATAAAAAAATAGTTTAATTTTGCAATAACTATTATAAATAACTTAAAAAATAACAAGTGTGAAACAATTCTCAATTTTAATTCTTGGATTATTTGTGGGATTATTTGTATCCTGCAAAAAAGACACCTATACTTTTGATGGAAAAGCACAAAAAGGACCGTTTGTTATAGGTAGTAACATTACTATTAATGAGCTGAATACTAAGCTTAAGCAAACAGGCAATTCGTTTACAGCTTCTATTGTTAGCGACGATGGTAGTTTTAGTTTTGATAATATTGAGTTAAAATCAAATTTGGTGTTACTCACAGCTACGGGATTTTATTTTAGCGAGGTATATGGCAATCTGTCTAATGCCACTTTATCATTGCAAGCTATTGTTGATTTGAAAAATAAAGATGTTGTAAATGTCAATGTTTTAACGCATGTTATTAAAGGACGTATAGAAACTTTAGTGACTAAAGGCAAAAGTTTTCAAGAAGCAAATAAACAAGCACAAGCCGAATTTTTGTCTTTTTTAGGTGTAAACGAATCTTTTACTACAGATTTCAGTAGTTTAGATATTAGTAAAAAAGAAGATTACAATGCTGTTTTATTGGCTTTCTCTATTATTCTTCAGAAATATACAGAAGTTATAAATGAACAGGCTTCATTGACAGCCGAATTAACTGAGTTGCTATCACAACTCGCACACGACTTTGAAACAGATGGGGAAATTTCAAATACTAAATTAATAGATATATTACTCTCTAATATTTCGCAACTGAATTTAACAACTATACGTCAACATATTGAAGATAGGTATACTGCTTTAGGAATGAACGTTTCCATTCCTAATTTCGAAAAATACATCGGGAAATTTCAAGAAAAACACAGTAAAAATTTATATACCGATTTTACTTATCCTGCTTCTGCGCCACCCTATCCTGAGACAAGCGAAGATGTTTTAAAAAATCTTCTTTTTCTTGACGATACTTTATATGAAGTCGGAGCCTATTCGTTAGCCGCCATTGTTCCATTAAATAAAACATTGACAATTAAAGTTATAGGTGCAATAGGTACGGATATATTAGTTACGCCACCTTTTTCAGGTTGGGATTATGTTGATAATAGTAGTGATGGTTTTACTTTGCATTCGCAAAGACAAAATGCATTAATGAGTATGCTTGTTCATTTACAAAAACCGGGTAGTAGCGCTATTATTGAGTATTATGAAAATTCTACAACAACACCTACTTTTACAAAAACAATAAGATGGGAATAAAAAAACTAATTTTTAGAAATTTTATAGGAAACTAATTAAGTGATTATCAATAAATTAACTGTTAAATATATTCACGTATGAAAACATTTTTTAAAACGGCAATGTTTGCAACTTTATTTATGTTGTTTGTATATTGTCAACCCGAAGAAATGCCGGAAAAGACACCTGAAAAAACAGAAGATTATCGCGATAAATGGGTAGGTGCTTATGGATGTGAAAAGACTTATGATACATCTAATATAGCAGTTATAGTTGATGTGCAAACATCAATCGGCGATTCTATACTTTATATTAAAGAAAGAGATTTGAGCTGTTGCGGTAATGGCGTACGACACGATGTAATAGTAAATACTGATGGAAGTTTTGCTAATAATAGCAACAACCCTTCTATCAACGGTTATTTTTATAATGATAGTCTCTTTGTATATTATAAAGATTTCTTGTCTAACGATACTCTGAAAATCAATTATAAAGGTAAGAAACTTCAAAATTAACAAACATATAATTTTAACAAAATAGAAGGAATTTTTTTTATGAAAATAAATAATTATCAATAAATTAACAATTAAATATATTTGCGTATGAAAACCAAGAGTAATTTTAAATTGATTGTTGCAGCCATTATTTTTGTATTTGGTGCGGGCGTATTGGGCTTTTTTATTTATAAAGGGCTGAAAACCTTTAGTGATAAAGATAGGGTTGTAACTGTTAAAGGATTAGCGGAAATGAATATCAAAGCTGAATCGGCAACAATAAGTGTCTATTATTCCTTTTCCGGCGACCACTTAAAAGAACTTATCTCAAAAACGGATAACAAAAAAGAGAAGATAACGAAATATCTTAACTCTATCGGTATTAAAACCAACGCTATTAAAGTTAAAAACTTAAACGTTCAGGATAGACAACGATATTACACCACACAATGGAGAAACGGGCAAGAGGTAGAAGTTAAAATTGACCGCTATACCGTTGGACAGATGTTAACTTTAATTTCCAAAGATATTAAAAAAACGGAGGATTTGGCAGCTAAAATAAAATTAGATTTGATTAGCAAAGATTTAACTTCCGAAATAACAACCGACTATAAGTTCCCCGATTTGAACACAATCAAACCACAACTGATTGCAGAAAGCACTAAAAATGCACGGATTGCCGGTGAACAGTTTGCAAATGACTCTGAGGCTAAATTAGGAAAAATTAAAACGGCATCACAAGGACAAATCACCCTTGCCGGAAGATACTATTACGATGAAGACGATGTTATTTCCAATAAACCGGAAGAACCCTACCTTCAAAAAGCAAGAGTGGTGAGTACCATTGTGTTCTTTTTGGAATAACAGCCCTAAAATACTTATTTATGAGTTGAATTTAGGTAATGTTAAATAAAAGAGTTAATATTTATAGGAGACTTTGCGTATGAAAAAACTAATTTTATCCATCACAATCATTTTGTTAATTTTTGCAAGTTGTGAAAAAAATAACGAACCGGCACCGCAAGACAAATGCCATTTTATAAATTTTAAATATTACAGCGGAAAACAAGATTATTTAGGTGAATTGCAAGGAATTTATATTTTGCTTGGTATCGACACGGCATACGACGATAGCCAAATCCGAAGTTTTATCTCGACAGTAAAGCAATTTGACCAAAATTATGCTTATACCATTTATCTTACAGCACAATACAAGTTCAAGGAAATTCCTATGCGGCTTAAAGCTTCGCAAACCTGCGAAGAAATCACCAAGTTAATTTCCGAATTGGAACAAAATGCAATAGTTTCCTATGTCCATTATACAATGAAGACCGATAATTGTCAAAATTTAATAGGTGAAGATGTTGGAAATCTGTGTGTAAACAGTTATGGAAGCAGTTTTTACGTAAAAGTATTTGATGAAAACGACTTGACAGATTTAAACAAAATAATTGCTGAAACAAAGACTGAATTAGTAAAACAAGACGAGTTTATGCCAAGCTGGTTTGAACTAAGAGCAACAAAAAGTTCTAATGGCGATGCTTTAAAAATGGCAAACTATTTCTACGAGACAGGACTTTTTCAATGCAGTGAACCGGGAATTTCCAAATATCCTGTTGAGTAAAAAAAAGTTTATTTTTCAGATTATTGAGTTTTAAATCCCTTCCGCAAAGACCTAACTTTTTATAAAGTGATGCAATTAAGCCTTTTATTTCATTTTAAAGCAGAAAGGCAAGAGGTTGTCTATTCCTTTTACGGCAATAATTTTTCCGGAAATACCGGTCATTAGTATTTTGATTTTTTCTTTTTGCTTAATTTCATATTCTGCTATCACTTGCCGGCAGGCACCGCATGGTGTTATCGGATTATCTGTTATTTGTAATTCGCTATTACCCGCAATAGCAATGGTTTTAATTTTTTTATTCGGATAGTTTGCCGAAGCATAAAACAAAGCGATGCGTTCGGCGCATAAACCCTCAGGATAGGATGCATTTTCCTGATTATTGGCAACAATAACCTTATTGCTGCTTAATAATATTGCAGTGCCAACACGAAACTGAGAGTAGGGGGCATAGGCTTTTAAACTTATTGCACGTGCTTGTAAAACAAGCTTTTTATCTTCTTCAGTAAGTTCTTCCGACGATAAATAAATACAGTAATTTATTTCTATTTTTTTATTTTGCATGGTTTCTTTTTTTTCAACAAAATTACATAAAATTATTTTTTATAGCAACAAAAAAAAAGTTTTTTAACAATAATTAACACAAAAAATAGTTTATTACTTAAATTTTGCAACATCATGTTCTCTAAAAGAAATAAGTTTTTTTTACTTGTGTTTTTTTTGTGTTTTTCTTTGCATTGCTCTTTTTCGCAAGTTTTTAAAGGAGAAATTATTGCGGGAGGCAATGTAACTCAAGTTGATGGAGACGAAGTGTATGGTTATAGAAAAGTAGGAGTCAATGCAGGATTAGGCGTTATGTTCCCTTTTAATTTCAAAAAAGAAAGCAATGAAAAAAGATGGGCTGTGAGCATGGAAATGCTTTTTAATCAGAAAGGTTCTTATCTTAAAAATTATACGGGCATTAATTTTTGTGATACATGTCCGCCTGAAATTCAGTGTAATCCAATGATTAAATACAAGGTAAGAATGAATTATGTTTCCATTCCTCTTTTATTGCACTATAACGACAAAGATGCTTGGATATTTGCTATAGGGTTGTCATATAATCGTTTAGCTAAGATAAAAGAAATAGAAAACGGAATTGATAATAAAGATATTTATTCCATTTCAACCATTATCAATCCAAGTAAAAAAAACATAGAAAAAATGTTGAAAGGGCGAGATGCTCTTTTTGCAAAAGATGAATTGAGTGTGCTTGTTGATGTGCGTTTCCGAATATGGCAGCAACTGAAAATGGAATTTCGATTCGAGTACAGTATTTTTCCTGTGGGATTGAGGCGTTTCCATCTTGCTGATGGGGTAGAAGTCGATCCTTATATTCGCAAGCAATACAACAATGTGTTATCGCTTCGTTTGATTTATATGTTGAACGAACCCAAAGTGATAATTGAAAAAAAACCGAAGGTAAAACCCGAAAATAAAATTTATTATTATTAAGAAAAATTGAAGATTTTAATTATACGTTTTAGCAGCATAGGCGATATCGTACTTACAACACCTATAGTACGTTGTCTATATCATCATATTGAAAATGTCGAATTGCATTATCTATGCAAAACTTCGTTTGCCGAAATAATGGCTTCTTCACCTTATCTGCATAAAATCCATCAGTTTAATAAAGGCGATAAGTCGCTTATAAAAACCCTAAAAACAGAAAAGTTTGATTATGTGGTAGATTTGCAAAAAAATAGATTTTCTCGAAAAATTTGCCGACAATTACACGTAAGGCATAGTAGTTTTCCTAAATTAAATATAAGAAAATGGATATTGGTTAATTTTAAAATCAATTTAATGCCTAATTTACATGTAGTTGATAGGTATTTTAAAGCTCTTAAAGAACTCAAGGTCGTCAACGATGGGAAAGGTTTGGATTTTTTTACTACCGAAGAAGATAAAACGTATTTCAAGCGATTGAATCTACCTAAAGTATATGTTGCGATAGCAATAGGCAGTAAGCATAAAACCAAACAAATACCTAAAAATAAATTATTGAAAATTTGTCGAAAAATCACTCATCCTGTTGTTTTTTTAGGCGATAAAGACGATAGTGTCATCGCCGAATATGTAATGCAAAAAATAGATAACAAAGCCTACAATATGTGTGGAAAAACAAGTATTCGACAATCGGCTTTGTGTGTGCAACATGCCATTTGTTTACTCACCGGCGATACGGGCTTGATGCACATTGCTGCTGCTCTGAATCAAAAAATCATTAGTGTTTGGGGAAATACCGTTCCTGCTTTTGGAATGTATCCTTATATGCCTGAAAATGAAGATAAATACACAATTGTAGAAGTTCACAATCTCTATTGTCGTCCTTGCAGCAAACTTGGTTTTAAACGCTGTCCGCAAAGCCATTTTCGATGTATGTTAGATATTCCTATTGATGATATAGTGTTGAAAATAAATGAATAATATATGCTTTTTTTAGAAGATATAAAAATAGAAGATTACAACTATGATTTGCCACGCGAGAAAATTGCTTTATTTCCTTCTAATCAAAGAGATAAATCTCGATTATTAATTCATAAAGACAATCGCATAAGCGAAGATGTATTTGCTCATTTATCAGACTATTTACCTAATAACGCAGCACTTATATTCAATAATACGCAAGTAATACAAGCCCGCATTCATTTGTATAAATCCAATGGGGTTTGTATAGAAGTGTTTTGTCTTCAACCTATTGCACCGTGTTCGCTTTACGAACAAGTTTTTTTGACGAAAGGCTATTGTGAGTGGGAATGCTTGGTCGGCAATAACAAACGTTTTAAAGAAGCAATTGTAAATGACTATTATATTGGTAATGATAAACTTATATTAAAAGTAGAAAAATTACGTCAGCAATCGCCAACAGCTTTTCATATTGCATTTTCGTGGCAGCCTGCTACTTATACTTTTGCCGAAGTGTTGGATTGTGTCGGAGAAATTCCACTTCCGCCTTATATAAAACGTTCTGTAATAGAAGAAGATAGTGTGCGATATCAGACGGTTTATGCTCATGAAAAAGGCTCGGTAGCAGCTCCGACAGCAGGACTGCATTTTACAAAAGAAATTCTGCAAGACTTACAGAAAAAAAATATCCCAATGGAATACATTACTTTGCATGTAGGAGCAGGTACATTTAAGCCGATTAAAGACGAAAAAATAAGCCGTCATGTTATGCACAAGGAAGTATTATTTTTTCAAAAGCAAAGCATTGAAAATATCATTACTTTATTGTCGAAGCATATTATTTGCGTAGGAACCACCAGTGTACGCTCTTTAGAAAGTTTGTATTGGATAGGTGTAAAGCTTTATTTAGCCAAACAAAACAAAGAGCAAATCAACGATAATTGTTTCCTTATTGAGCAGTGGGAGCCTTATAAAGATTTATCTTCTTGCAATTTAGCACCTACGATAGCCTTGCAAGCAGTCGTAGATTATTTGAATGAAAACAAGATGGATTTTTTCTATGCTTCAACTAATTTAATGATAGTACCTTATCATTATCAATTTAAAATATCCAAAGGCATTATTACTAATTTTCATCAACCACAAAGTACACTTCTGTTGTTGATTGCTAACTTTGTCGGCAATCGCTGGAAGGACATTTACGATTATGCGCTTACGCACGATTTTCGTTTTCTCAGTTATGGTGATGCCTGTTTGTTTTTATAATCAATTTGTGTTTAAAAAGTTTTTTGAGTGTTAAATCTTTTATAAAAAAAGAGTAAATATTTGAAAAAATCATTCTTGCATTAAAAAAAATACTACTTTTGTAATGTGTTTTTGCAATCTGCTGATATGTCTTACGCATTGTTAAAACTACGAGAGTATTAAAAACAATAAAAGGTGCGATAAACGTTTATGAAACATAGAATTGTAATTATTATAAGTTGTTTGCTTGCCTTGAATTTACAGCTTAGGGCGGATAACTATCTTTTACTCAAAAATCCTACCTATAAAAATTATGTTTATTCTGCCAAAGAGCAGATGTTTTTATTCGGTTATAATGTAAGTTTTCCATTAGTGAAAAACAATCTATTAATCAATCCTTGCGAACTGTATTTTGGAGTAGTATCGAAAACCGGCATATATGGCAAATTGAAAACCAATTTTAATTTCAAGTCGGGATATAAAAATCCGTTGACATTTAATAGTGAATTTCGAGATATAGAAAAGACAAGACATCAGCGTTTTGGCGGAGTAGTAGGGGTGTTGATGCATATAGCCGACCCTGTTTTTCTTCATTTTGGATTAGGCTATGGATATAGAGTACAACAAGTTAATCTTAGCTGCTATAAAGATGGGGTAGGAGCCTATACCGAAAAATATTACTACAATCGCTATAATTCAATAGATATCGAAGCGGGTGTAATTGTCAAAATACAAATGGTAACTATTTCCGTAGGCGCTTCTGTTTTACCTATAACAAAAACTAAATCAAAGCCTTATTTTGAAATTAGTTCGGGAGTAGGCATTGCATTGGAAAATAATGATTGATAATATAAAATACAAATGAAAAAAAATAGATTAATATCTGGCTTAATCGCAATTGTTTTTACTTCTTGTATTCAAGATATAGAAAAGTTGACGGAATATCCTTATAAAATAGGGGATGTTTATTCGGAAAATGGAACAGTAGGAATCGTTTATAAAGTGAGCGATGACGGTGCACATGGAATGATAGTTTCGCTCAATGAATTTGAAGGAGCATGGGGCGATACGATTGTCGTTAACACAAAGGATAGCATTAATGGAGTTAAAAACATGGAAGTTATTAGAAAAAAAGCTGATTGGCAAAAAAAATATCCTGCTTTTTATTGGTGCGATAATAAAAATAAAGACGGCATTACAGGTTGGTATATGCCGGCAAAAAATGAATTGGAAGAAATACTAAAGCAAAGAGGTAAAATCAATGAAGTATTAGCAACTATAGGAGCTATTTCTATGTTTGGGAAAAACTATTGGTCTTCAACGGAATACGGTAAGTATGAAGCGTATCATGCTGATTTTATCGGTGGTGATATGAAATACTATGCCATGAAAATTAATCCGAAAAAAGTTTATGTAAGAGCTGTAAAGAGATTTTAAAAAAACAAAATAAAAAAAATTATAAATAATCCATTTATATAAGAAAAAAATATACTTTTGCAAAAAATATTCACTTAATAAAATATTCACTTAATAAAACAAAAAAAGATGAAAAGATTAATCAGCCTAACGGCAACATTGATGGTATTGACCATTTTCGTTACATCTTGTCAAAAAGATGGGGTTTATAACCCAAAGAAAAAAATTGAAAAAATTTATGGAGTTTATGATGGTATTAAAGAATTAGAGGAAACGTGGACATGGGATAAAAACCTTCTTACGAAAGTAGCCTATAGAGAAGGTTATGAGTACGATGTGTTTGAATATGACGGAAAACAACTCTCTAAAGTAACCTCTTATGACGAGGGAGTAGCACTTTCTTATTATGTTTTTACGTATGAAAAATCCAAACTCGTAAAAATAGAAGAATTTGATGAAGGCAAACTATTTATGACTATTTCTGTAGAACACGATGGTAAGAAAATTGTTAAAATGACACTAAAACTTGTAGATGATGATGATAAGAATATAAAAAGTGTACGAAGCAATAAAACTTTTGCCACTATAATGCGTAATTTTCTTCCTCAACCCATTATTGATAAAATAATAGAAAATTCAATGCGTAAAGCAGATGACTATGAATCAATTGTTGAATTTGTTTACGAGGGGGACAATGTGTCAAAAATGACAATGACAGATAAAAATTCAAGTACTTCTATGGCTTACACTTATGACGATAAATTGAATCCGTTTTATAATAATCTTAATGGGGCAGGAGAAAGTGGTGCAGCTACTGCTTTATCTAAAAACAATCCTCTATCTAAAAACAATCCTCTAACTTCAGCCATGACAACAACCGTTGAAGGTGAAGAAATTAAAATAAACGGTACATACAGTTATGTATACGATGGTAAATATCCAATAGAAGTAACTTATTCTTACAAATACTTTAACTTTGAGCCTAAATTTATAACCAGTTATGAATATTTGAAATAGTAGGAAGTGTGATTAATCAAAAAAAAGGAGCTATGCGGCTCCTTTTTTTATTGATTTTAAACAAAATAATTGAAAACTTTTATTTTTTAACTAAATCAACAATGGCTTTAAATGCCTGTGGATGATTCATTGCTAAATCAGCAAGCACTTTACGACTCAAATTGATTTC
>JAAYQB010000073.1 GCA_012519525.1 Bacteroidales bacterium
ATTTATTTAGCATAATTAACAGCTCTTGTTTCTCTAACGACGGTTATTTTTATTTGTCCCGGATACGTCATTTCATTTTGAATTTTCTTCGATAAATCCAATGACAATTGAGTTGTTTGTTCGTCGTTGAGCTTGTCGGAACCTACAATAACGCGTAATTCTCTTCCTGCTTGAATAGCGTATGTTTTTGTTACCCCTTCGTACGATAAGGCTAATTCTTCCAAATCTTTTAAACGTTTGATATAGGATTCCACTACTTCGCGTCTTGCTCCGGGACGTGCTCCTGAAATGGCATCACAAATTTGCACGATAGGTGTAATTAAATAAAGTATTTCTGTTTCATCGTGGTGAGCTGCAATAGCATTGACGACTTCGGGTTTTTCTTTGTATTTTTCGGCTAAAGATGCACCTAGTTGTGCGTGTGGCGTATCAGGTTCGTTATCAGGAACTTTTCCTATGTCGTGTAATAAGCCTGCACGTTTGGCTAATTTGGCATTTAGTCCAAGTTCGGCTGCCATAATAGCGCTGAGGTTGGCTACTTCTTTTGAATGTTGCAGCAAGTTTTGTCCGTAAGAAGAACGGTATTTCATTTTTCCTATTAGTCTCACTAATTCGTGATGCATGCCGTGAATACCTAAATCTACGGTAGTTCGTTTTCCTGTTTCTATGATTTCTTGTTCTACTTGTCGTTTGGTTTTAGAAATAACTTCTTCGATGCGAGCCGGGTGTATTCGTCCGTCGGTAACTAATTTGTTGAGAGATAAACGAGCCACCTCTCTTCTGACGGGGTCGAAGCTGGATAATATAATAGCGTCCGGCGAATCGTCAATAATGATGTCAACGCCGGTTAAAGATTCTAAAGTACGTATGTTTCTTCCTTCACGTCCAATAATTCGTCCTTTTACTTCTTCGTTTTCGATATTGAAAACAGAAACCGAATTCTCGCGCGTATGCTCTACTGCAGTGCGTTGTATTGTTTTGATGAGGATTTTTTTCGCTTCCAAATTGGCGGTTGTTTTGGCTTCTTCCACAATGTCTTTCATCATTACGGTAACGTCTAATTTAGCTTCTTCTTTCAATAATTCAATGAGTTCTTTTTTAGCTTCTTCTTTCGATAAGCTTGCAATAGTCTCTAATTGTTCTAATTGTTGATTGATAAGTTTATTTAATTCGGCTTGTTTTTTCGTGCAAACTTCTATTTGTTGATTAGCAATTTGTTGTTGCTGATTAACTTCGTTTTGTTTACGTTGAAAAGCTTCTTGTTTTTGAGAAAAGCTTGCTTCTTTTTGTTTTATACGGTTCTCGGCATTGGCTATTTCTCTATTTTTTTCGTTTACCAATTTGTCATGTTCTGATTTTAATTGGAAATACTTTTCCTTAGCTTGCAGAATTCTTTCTTTTTTAATAAGTTCTGCTTCTTCCACTTTTTCTTTTAATATTTGTGCGTTTTTCTTTTCTATCGCTTTTTTTAGCATCAAATGAGCTAGCGCAAAACCTAAGGCAGCACAAAAAATCCCTGTTAAGATATAATATAATGTCATAATGTGTTAAATATTTTATTTAATTGTTTATAAAAAAAAAGTCCCGCAAAAATCATATTAGGCTTAATTAAACTCCGATGTAATTAAGCTTATGAGCAGCCACAATTCCTCAAGTACACGATTGCAATGCAACCCACTTTACTAATTATGAGCTACCCAACAATTTTGTAACTGTTGAGTTTAACAAACGAATCTGATTTTGTGCGGGACAAATCTATAGTCTAATTATTATTTCAAAGAACATTTTTACTCTTCGTTTTCCATTTCTGTTAAAACATTCTGTAAAACGTTATGTAAATTTTTTAAGTTATTTTTTAAGTCGTTGTCAATATAATGTTGTTTTTCTGTTAAATATGTTTCTTTTATAGCAAAATTTATTAAAGCATATCCCATTAAAGTAAACCTATCGGTTATTTGTTTTGCAGATAAAGATTTGATATATTGTGATATTTTATTTTCTGCTTTTCTATATAATTCTTCTTGCTCAGGCAATATGGATAATTTAAAAGGCTGCTGAGCAATATATAGTGTGATAGATTTTCTTTCTTTTCCCATTATTATTCGTTTAACAAGCAGATGCATTTATCAATTTCCCGCACCAACTCATTTATTTTTAACTTCACATCGGTATTGCTTGATTTTGTTGCTAATTCCTCTGAAAGTTTGAGCTTAACTATCTGCTCTGCTTGATGTTTTATTTTTATTTCTAAGTGTTCAATTAATTGACGTTGTTCTTTATTTTTTATTTTATATTCTTTATTTTTTCTTTTTAATTCTTTATTTTTTTCTATTAATTGCAAGATTTTACTTTCTAACTCTAAACTTAAAATCTTTAATTCTTGCATATTAATAATATTATTACCTATTATTTTCTTTATTGCAAAGATATATTTATTTTTACAAAAAAACAAAGAAAAATTTTATTTATTATAAAAATACCAAAAAGAGCTTCGTTGTTAAAATTTTTTTCAAAAACAAATAATTATATTTAAAAAGAATCGTTTGAAAAGTATTAAATTCATGGATGTAATTTTGAAAAAAGCGGTATTTTTTATTTTTATATTGGCTGTTTTTTCTGCTAATGCTCAAAAAGTCGGCTTAGTATTAAGCGGTGGCGGAGCGAAAGGTTTGGCACATATTGGTGCCATAAGGGCATTAGAAGAAAAAGGTATTCCTATTGATTATATTGCCGGGACATCTATTGGAGCTATTGTTGGAGGCTTATATGCAGCAGGTTACTCTACTGAAGAAATGGAAGCGATTTTTTGTAATCCTGAATTTGATAATATCCTTACGGGAAAAATGGAAGGAGACTATTATTTTTTCTTTAAACAACAAGAAGTGAATTCTACATGGTTGCAGTTGAAATTTGATATGGATTCGGCAATTTTTCTTCCTTCTCTGACTTTTAATATTGTTTCGCCACATCAAATGGATTTTGCTTTTATGGAATATTTTTCAAAATCGGATTATATTTCCAAAAATAATTTCGATAGTCTCTTTATTCCTTTTCGTTGTATTGTAACCGATGCTACTAATGGCAAAGAAGTGGTGGTAGACAAGGGTCCGCTAAAAGATGCAGTAAGAGCTTCGATGACTTATCCTATTTATTTTAATCCTATACGGATTGATAGTAATTTAGTGTATGATGGAGGCATTGTGAATAATTTTCCTTTAGATGTGATGTGTAATGATTTTGACATAGACTATATTATAGGTGTAACGGTAACAAAACCGAAAAAAGAATCAACGGAAGATAATATTATAACTACACTTATCAATATCATGGTGCAAAAGGAGCATAGTACTATTCCATGTAAAACAGGAATTATTGTCAGACCTAATGTCCCTGATTTAGCGCTTACGGACTTTAAAGAAGGAGGGAAAACAATTGAAATTGGGTATCAAACGATGCTCGATAGTTTGTCATTGTTTGAAGATAAAATAAGTAGAAGATTGCCTATCGATACCGTAGCAAGCAGACGTCAAGAATATAGAAAAAAAGCAAAAGAAATATTAATTGGTTCGGTAAAAGTAATGGGATTAAATCCTTCCCAATCCATATTTATTGAAAACATAATTTTAGAAAAAAATGAGATTATTACTTTGGAAGAATTAAAAGTGAGGTATTTCAGATTAGTGGTAGAGGATAAGATTGAAAATATTTATCCTTATTTGGTCTATGATTCCATAGCAAACTATTATGAGATTATTCTTCATGCTACTCCCGTAAAACCGTTTCAGGCTAATTTTGGAGGATATGTTTCAGCAAATGCCTATTCTACATTTTTTTTACAACTGCAATATAAATATTTAGGATTACAATCTATTACTGCGGCTGTAGATGCCTATTTCGGAAGATTTTATAACTCGGTCGTTCTTTCGACACGTTTGGATTATTTAAAAAAGCCAACTTTTTTCCAACACATAAAAACAGGATACAATCGCTGGAATTATTTTAATACGTATCGCTCTTTTGTCGGAAGCGAAACGCCCTCTTATTTAATTCATGAAGAAACATTTTTTGATTATAACATAGCATTTCCTACTGCTAATAAATCTAAAATCTATGGGGGATTTACCATTATGCATGTAAAAGATAGATATTATCAAAGTAATGTTTATTTAAAAGAAGACGTGTACGATAATAATCGATTTAATGGAATATCACCTTTTATAGTTTACGAATACAATACTTCCGATTATAAATATTTTTCAACGGAAGGTTTGCATTTAAAAGTAAAATTGAATTATTTTGAAGGCAGTGAGATTAATGTTCCCGGTAGCACATCTATTGTAACAGAGTCGTCTATTGAAAATCATAATTGGTTTGCTATGAGTTGTTTTTTACACAAGGCTTTTCCATTAGGGAAATGGTATAGCTTGGGTATAGTGGCACATGCTACTTATTCCAATCTACCTCTTTTTAAAAGTTACAATGCTACAAAATTGCGTTCTCAGTTTTTTGCTCCGACACATGAAAGTAATATTGCTTATTTGCCGGCTTTCAGAGACCCGTGTTTTATTGCAGGAGGTTTAAGCAATACGTTTAAAATATATAAAAAAATGCAGCTGAGGTTAGAAGGGTATTATTATCAATCGATTATCTCTATAGTGAAAAATGCAGATTATACACCTTCTTATAGTCAATTCTTTAAACGATATAGTATTATGGCTTACGCTTCTTTGGCTTATACTACAAAATTAGGACCTATTAGTTTAAATCTGTCATGGTATTCGCATAATGATCCTAATTTTATGTTTAATTTGAGTTTTGGGTATTTACTATTCAATAATAAAATATTTTAAAATATGGTTTATGAAAAATAATAAAATCTTCTTTATCATACTAATACTTGGTTTTTTATTGCAACATACTTTGTATGCTCAACCGCATCGAATAGCCAACTTTAATCCTAATAAAACATGGGCGGATTCTGTTGTGAAAACCTTAACATTGGATGAAAAAATAGCACAATTAATGATTGTGCGAGCATTTTCAAATAAAGATTCTATCTACAATAGAAGTTTGATTGATAGTGTTAAAAAATATCAAGTGGGAGGTGTTTGTTTTTTTCAAGGAGGGATTGTAAGACAGGCTTTAATTACTAATGAGTTGCAGAAAGTTAGTAAAATACCTATGATGGTTTCTATCGATGCCGAATATGGTTTAGCTATGCGATTGGATAGTGTGATGTTGTTCCCAAGACAAATGGCTTTGGGAGCAACTTATGATACGGCAACTATTTACCGTATGGGAAAGGAAATAGCACGACAATGCAAACGTATGGGAATTCATGTGAATTATGCTTCTTGCATAGACGTAAATTGCAACTCTCGTAATCCTGTGATTAATAGTCGTTCGTTTGGAGCAAATCCTCAGTTAGTTGCCGATTGCGGTATTGCCTACATGAAAGGCATGCAAGAAAATGGTGTAATGCCTACAGCTAAACATTTTCCGGGACATGGAGATACGGATGCCGATTCTCATTTCAGCTTGCCTACGATTAAGCATAATCGGCAACGTTTAGATTCTATTGAGTTATATCCTTTTATAAAAGCAATACAAGCCGGTATAGACGGTGTTATGGTGGGGCATTTGAATGTGCCAACATTGGATACTTCCGTACGCTCCATATCTTCTACTTCTAAACCAATCATTACCGATTTATTAATAGATTCGATGAATTTTAATGGCATAATTATTACAGATGGATTAGAAATGAAGGGAATAGCTAAATATTATGCTCCCGGAGATATGGAGGTAATGACATTATTAGCAGGCAACGATTTGCTGTTATTACCTACCTCGGCTTATATTGTGATTCAAAAAATAAAAGAAGCCATTGATAAAGGAATATTAACGGAAGAAGATATTGACAGAAAGTGTCTTAAAATGTTGAAAGCAAAAGAAAAATACGTTCTTTCTAATTGCAATGAGATAGATGTTCGGCGTTTGTATGAAGATATTAATACACAAGAAACGGAAGACATTATTAATGTACTAACAAGAAAATCACTGACTTTACTGAAAAATGACGACCATATACTTCCATTTCAGAATATTCCGGAACAACCGTTGTTGCATCTGCGAATTGATAATGGGGGAATGGCTACATTAGAGACAACTTTATCAAACTACCTTCCTTTGAAAACCGTACGCATTACACAAAATGACTTAAAAAATAACAATGTTGAAATGCAAAACATAGCTGATTCAGGTCAAATTCTGTTAGTGAGTTTGCATACTACGACACAATATCCTATTAGTAATTACGGGCTTACTCAAGAAGTTATATCGTTTTTAGATAGTTTGAGTAAGAGAAATAAAATCATTTTTGTTGTAATGGGAAATCCTTATGTGTTGAATTATTTGCCGTTTTCAAGAAATTTTTCTGTAGTATTGGTAGCTTATCATCCGGTTTATGCTGCCGAGAAAGCGGTAGGAGAGGCTTTGTGCGGACTTTTTCCAATAACGGGAAAATTGCCTATAGATTTAAATAATTATGTCTATGGTACAGGTGTTTGTTCCAAAGAACAAAACATAGCTAAGGTAAACTTTTCCGGTATTGATTCTTTAGCACAGTTAGGAATTTCCGAAAATGCTTATCCCGGCTGTCGTATTTTGATAGCACATAAAGGAGAAGTTATTTATAATAAATCTTTCGGAAAACATACTTATGAAGGCGATAGACAGGTGAGCATCAATGACGTATATGATTTGGCTTCTATTACAAAAGCAGCTGCTACTACCTTGGCAATCATGAAATTGGTAGAAGAAGATAAAATAGATATACATGATAAATTATCCGACTATTTACCTTATTTAAATAAAACGGATAAAGAAGATATTACTATAGCTGAAGTGTTAACGCATACTTCAGGACTAAGTGCATGGATACCGTTTTATAAAAAAACATTTTCTATAATAGACAGTAGTTGGAACCCTGATGTTTATAGCAAAACACTTGATACCACATACAGTGTGAAAGTTTGTAAGGATATGTATATGAACAATCAATATATTGATAGTGTTTATTATTATTTAGTAACAGCTCCCTTGAAAGACAATAAGCATTATGAATACAGTGATATTGGATTTTATTTCTTAGCCGATTTGATACATAAAGTTACGAATACGACTTTGGATACTTATGTGAATGATAATTTTTATCAACCTATGGGTTTAAAGCACATATTATTTAATCCTTCCGATAAAATATTATCGCATTATCTCGTTCCGACAGAACGGGATATGGTTTTTAGAAAACAGTTAGTACAAGGTTATGTGCATGATGAAGGCGCAGCTATGCTGGGAGGTGTTTCCGGTCATGCCGGTTTGTTTGCTACGGCTGACGATTTGTATGTTGTTTTACAGATGCTATTAAACAAAGGAGAATACAATGGAATACATTATTTGCAGCCACACACAATCAAGAAATTCACCTCCTATTATTCGAGTAAGACACGTAGAGGATTGGGATTTGACAAGCCATTGCATGGGAATAAAAAAGGACCTCATTGTGGCGTATATGTTTCTTCGCAGAGTTACGGACATAGTGGATTTACGGGAACTTTTTTTTGGGTAGACCCTAAGTATGATTTGATTTATATTTTTCTTTCAAATAGGATATATCCGAATGCCGACAATAAAAAATTGGCGCAGTTAAATATTCGTACTAATATACAAGACCTTATTTATCAGTATATAGAAATAATAGAAGAAGAATGAAAATTAAACTGATTTTTGTAGGAAAAACGGATGAAAAATATGTAAAAGATATTTGTTCGTTTTATTTTAATAAAATAGCGCATTACATAAAAATAGAAATAATAGAAATTTCCGCTTTAAAACAAACGAAAAATTTAAGTGTTAAAGAACAAAAACAAAAAGAAACCGCATTGATTCTAAAATATATCCAACTCTCCGACAAAGTCATTTTGTTAGATGAAAAAGGAAAAACATATACTTCTGTGCAGTTTTCGAACTTTATTCAAACGCAAATGAACACCTCACTCAAACAACTTGTGTTTGTAATAGGAGGAGCTTATGGCTTTTCAGATGAAATGTATCAACGAGCCGATAGCTTATTGTCTCTCTCTAAAATGACGCTGACACATCAAATGGTACGTATAGTATTTTTAGAGCAGGTTTATAGAGCTTTTACCATTCTAAATAACGAACCTTATCATCATTGTTAAGAAAAAACAAAAATTTCTCATAAATGAAAAAACCTTTCAATTTTTTATGTATTTTTGCACAATCATTAAAATAATAATAACATAAAATAAATTTAAAATGAAAAAGATATTTATATTTTCAACATTTGTACTATTTTTTGCTTTTGGTCATGCCCAAGTGTCGAAATTAGACGGAAATTTTGAATGGGCTGGAATTACTACTCAAGGTTGGAAAGTAGTAGACGTAAAACCTACTTTTCAAGGAGGATATGCTATTAATAAAACTTGGGGAATCGGTTTAGTAGGAGCACGTATGTATAGTAATACACCTACACCTGCCTTTACTTTACCTCCGGATGGAGATCCTAACAATAAGAAAAACGGAGCTTTTTATAATGGAGGTGGAAACTCAACCGATTCGTGGCTGATATCGCCCAAAGTGGAAAATATAGAAGAAGGGGATTATTTGTGTTTTTGGATTGACAATTCGATAGGAGGACCTAACTATAATTTAGATGTATTAATATCAACAACTGATGATAAAGTAGAATCATTTACGAAAGAAGTAATATCTTTTAAACAGGAATCAATCGTAGTGCAAAATTGGAAATTTCACTCTTTTTCTTTAGCAGATTATATTGGTAAAGATATATATATTGCTTTTAGAATATACTATGAAGGATATGATTTTGGAGGAGCTATTCAGATTGATAATGTAACTGTAGGTACCGTATCAATGCCCGATATTGCATTGGTGGAAATTTTATACCCCGAAGTGCCTATGCAAAACGTAACCGATTCGGTTGAAATTACTCTTGTTGTAAAAAATATTGGTTTAACCATTACATCTTTTGATATGTGGTATGTAAGGGCATTAGCAAATAGTTATGATTATACACAACATTGTAAGATAGAGAGAGAATTGAAGCCATTGGATACGGCACATGTTTCCTTCCCAAGAAAAGAAAGGTTTACTTTAGGAAAAAGAGATACTTTGACTGTATATCTTGGGATTGCAAATGATGTAGATAGAAGTAATGATACGATTACAACGATTGTAGATAATGTAATGCCCGGTCAGATACCTTATGTAAACGGCTTTGAAACTCCCGATGAAATTGCAGGGATGAAAATATATAATGTTTTAAGAGATGAGTCGAAATGGGTAGAGGATTTAAGTTCAGCAGCTAATGCTCGACACGGTGCAGGTAGTTTACGTTACTCGGGCAATCCGAATACGGATGCTAATGATTGGATTTTTACAAAATTAATTCATTTTCCAACCGCAGCTACTTACGAACTGACGTTTTGGTATGGCACTACAGACGAAACACAACCACAGGTACTTAATGTAATGTGGACAAAAGCACAAAAATACCAAGAACAATATGCTATGTGGTATTTAATGAGATATAATAATATAATAAATAAAATACCTCAAAACAATTTAGAAACTCGCGGTTATGAGCAAGCTGTCGCACGTTTTAATGTTGAAACTCCCGGTGATTACTATATAGCATTCCATTGTTTAAGCCCAAAAACGACTACTCAAATAGCTAGTTTATACGTAGATGATTTAAAAATAGACTATGCAGTAGGAATAGAAGAAACAGAAAAAACCAATGAAGTAATTGTATTTCCTAATCCTGCCAATGTAGCTATACAAATTCAAGGAGAATATCGAATTGAGCAAGTTGATATATACAATGTATTAGGACAAAAAGTAGCTACGCAACAGTTTGATACACGTTATGCAAGTATGGATGTTAAGCATCTCACAGACGGTTTGTATATTGTTAAAGTAAAAACAGAAAAAGGAGAATTGACGAAAAAAATAAATATCGTTCAATAATAGAATAACTTTCATTAAAGAGGTTTTATACGGCAAACAGCTTAGTATAAGATCTCTTTTTTGTTTTAATATAATTTTATGCGTATTTATTTACTTGGATTTATGGGAAGCGGTAAAACTACTTTTGGAAAAAAATTAGCTGCTTCAATACAGTTTTCTTTTATTGATACGGATGCATGTTTTGAAAAAGAATACCAAACGACCATAGAAGAGTTTTTAAAGACACATACGGAAGATGAATTTCGGCAATTAGAAACAAAAATACTTCAACAAACCAAAGACATAGATAAGGTTGTTATTGCTTTAGGGGGCGGCACTCCTTGTTTTTATGATAATATGAATTGGATATTGGGAAATGGGCTGTGTGTGTATTTAAAACTATCTCCTATGGCTTTAAAAAATAGACTGTTAAGCTCGCAAAAAAAACGTCCGCTTTTAAACTATTCATCGGAAGAAAAGTTGTTAAGCAGTATTGAAAACTTATTAGTAGAAAGAGAAAAATTTTATCAACGAGCACATATTAGCATTGATGCCAATAATATTAAAAGTAACTCAATGAAAGAAAAATTTCGCTTCATTTTAGAGAGTCAATACAAGAACCTATCCAATTGATAAGCCCTTTTCCCCTTCCTACTGTATTTTTGCTTTGGGGTCTAAATAGCTATAAATAATATCGACAATTATATTGATTGTTATCAGAATAATGGATATATAGAGCAGGCTGCCCATGACGACAGGGAAGTCGTATTTTTCTAATCCATTTACTATCATAACGCCTACGCCTTTATAGTCGAAGATATATTCAACATAAACGGCACCTGCCATCATGCCTGCCAACCAGCCCGAAATAGCGGTAACAACAGGGTTAAGTGCATTTTTGACCACGTGTTTGCGTACGACATGAAAGAAGCTCAGTCCTTTGGCAAAAGCGGTTTTCACATAGTTTTGCGACATGACTTCCAATACCGAATTACGCATCAGCTGTATAACCGTAGCTGCCGGACGTATGCCCAAAGTAACAGCGGGTAGAATTAGGTTTTTTAAATCCAAATATTCCCCTTCGCCGAAGTTGCTGACGGTGTAGAGGTTGCCAAACATGTTTAAGCCTGTATAATCGGCTAAAAGAAAAGCAAACACCCATGCAAATAAAATGGCAGCAAAAAATGAAGGCAATGCCATGCCCATGACCGAAAAAGTGATAGCTAACTTATCGAACCAAGTATCTTTCCAAACGGCACACAATATACCGATGACGATGCCGATGGCGATGGCGATAAAGATGGAGATGAGCGCCAATAAAGCAGTCTTAGGAAATGCCTCGTTGAGCATCTCTAAGACAGGACGTTTGCTTTGATAAGAACGTCCTAAATAAGGTGTTTTGGCAACACAGACACTTTCTTTTCCAAAATGAAACAAGGTTGTTGCATGGTATTTATCTTTGTCTAAATAAAAATTGCTTTCTTCGTTGATGGCATTATGGAAAGAGATAGGCGAGAAGTCGTTGCAGAAATTAATATAGCGAATACCCAAGGGCAAATGCAGTCCTAAATCTTTCTTAACGGCTTCTTCGGTGCTAATGTCGGAGCGTTGTCCCAAGGTCATAATGGCTGAATCGACCGGTAAGACGGCAAATAGAATAAATACGACGGTGAAAACTCCCCACATGACCAATAAGCCGTATCCTATGCGTTTTACTATAAATCGTACCATTATCGGATTATTTGTTGTAATAATTCGAGAAGGCTATCGGTGTAGATAGATGCCGGCTGTCGGCTGATTAGCTGTTGAGCTTTGTCTATTTTCGACCGTATAATGCTATGTGCATAAGCAATTCCTCCTTCTTTTTCTATGATTTTTATAATGTCGATAATTGCTTGTTCGTTGTTATTGTGGTTTTTGTATAAGTGAATAAGTGCGTTGCTGTCTTCGGTATTCATTTTTTTCAAAACATGAATGAGCGGAAGTGTAATAATGTGTTCTTTGATGTCTTTTGCAAAATCTTTTTCTTTGAGTTGCAGGTTGTAATCTTTTAAATCGTCTTTTATTTGGAAAGCCATACCTATGGCAATGCCGGCTTCTTTCAATTGAAGTGCATGCGTTTCGTCGGCACCGACAGAGTAAGCCCCCAAATACAGCGAAAAACCGAATAAAAGTGCTGTTTTTGCTTCGATAATGTCATAGTATTCGCTTTCGCTCATATCGTAGCAGTTGATTTTTGACAGTTGAACGATTTCGCCTTCGGTCATTTTTTGAACCAAATCGCTGATGTGATTCGATACGGTCGAATCTTCGGTTTGTTGGATGATTTTCATGCACTTAGCCAATAGATAATCTCCTAATAAAACGGCAGTTTTATTGTCCCACATCGAGTTGATGGTGCGTTTGTTTCTTCGCAAAGAGGCGTTGTCGACCACATCGTCGTGGATGAGTGATGACACATGCAATAGTTCTACTAAAGAGGCTATTAAATAAGTCTTATGTTCGATCTTACCGTGCATGTTTGCCGCTAATAGCGTTAAAATCGGGCGAATTTGCTTGCCTTTTCCTTTGTTGAGATGGCTCAATAGATTGTTAAGATAGAACAAGTCGTTCGCTAAAGTTTCTTGATAAATTTTCTCAAACTCAATGTATTCTCTTTTAATTGATAGCGGTACAAATTGTTGCATTCGACTAAAACTTATATAAAATACAAAAGTACATATTTTTAGTAAATAAAAAAACGTATTTCGATTACTTTTAGAAATCTTTCGGAATAAAAAGAAATTTTTGTTTTTTGAAAAAATATTTTTCTTACTTTTGCACGCTTTAAAAAATAAAACAATGGCTAAGCTCGCAAGAAAGAAAAAGAAATCAAAGAAGAAATCGAAAGGATTGTTTTCCAAGCTGAAAAAATTCTTATTATATATAATCCTAGCATTTTTCGGATTGAGTATATTGCTTACTGTGCTTTATAAATGGGTCAATCCGCCCATAACGCCTTTGATGATTATACGAAAGGTTAACGATGGCGAGAGCATTCAGAAAAAATGGGTCGATTTAGAGGATATTTCTTCCCACATGGTGGCGGCTGCCATTGCTTCTGAAGACAATAACTTTTTAGGACACAAAGGTTTTGACTATGGTGCTATTCAAAAAGCAATGGATGAAAGTAAAAAAGGAAAACGCAAACGCGGAGCAAGCACCATTTCACAGCAGACGGCTAAAAATGTTTTCCTATGGTCTGAAAGGTCGTGGGTGAGAAAAGGTTTAGAGGTTTATTTTACATTTCTTATAGAGACTTTTTGGGATAAAGAGCGGATAATGGAAGTGTATTTAAACGTTATTGAAATGGGAAATGGAATTTATGGTAGTGAAGCTGCTGCCAATCATTATTTTCATGTATCGGCTAAAGACTTAAGCCGACGGCAAGCCTGCCTCATTACTGCTTGCTATCCCAATCCGCGCAAAAGGAATCCCGCCAAACCGACATTGTATATCTCTAACAGAGCCAATAATATAAGTAATCTGATACCCAAACTTGGAAAAATTAGCTTTGACGACGAAAATATTAAAAAAGCACAAGAACG
>JAAYQB010000074.1 GCA_012519525.1 Bacteroidales bacterium
AAAAACAAATCATGATCTTGATAATTATTACTTGCATTTGAAAATGTAACCGCTATACTTCGGGGCGGCAATTTCTTGTTTTCAAATAAAGAATCGCTATAAATACCGCCATTTTCATTTAATCGAAATAAATTATAAATGTATGCAAAAGTAAATCCGTATCGTTTTCTATGAGTAAAATAAGAGAATCGAGTTCCTACATTGACATCTCTTACAGCTTGTCGCACATAAATACCTTCTGCTATAATGGTTCTAAAATCTACTTCAAACACTAAATTTTTAATTGTTTGAGCATGTACCACATCAAACATATTTTCTTTTCCCGACGCCCACTCATAGTCTATACGCGTATAAGATTCAGGTGTATAATACCATTTCCAATTTTTAAAATTACGATGATATTCGGAATAAGGCATGGTTTTATAATGGAATCCATGTTGGCGTTGAAAGGTAAAATCCATAGGAAAATTTGCTTGCCCTATTAAACCTGTATGAGCATAAAGATGCTGTGAGGCTGATAATATTTCCGTTCGCTGAATACCGTGTACGGAAGTATCAACATCAGAATAAGTCTCTATTTCAGGAAAATAATTATTAAAATAAAATGATGATACGGGAACATAGTTTTTTGCCGATTTATCGCCCATAGGCATGCCGGCAGAATCGCTTTCCGTATAATTCTGCGAATACATTGCCGTATTCAACAAACACAGCAACATCACACCCAGCAACTTACGTGTATGTTTTAAATTCTTGCTCACAATGCAAAATTACTATTTTTTTTCAGTTAAATTCTGTATATCTTGCTCTATTCGCATTGAATTTTCGACCAATACAAACGAATCTCTCAATTCATTAATCATGGCAATAGGACTGGTAGCCAAAGAAAAATCTTCGTCTACGATAGACATGTTGGGATGAAATACATTTACTAATTCTCTTATGCAAACATCATCACTTTCATTCAATTCCGCCTGCATATAACGTAAAAATTGAAACAATCGAAGTCCGTCGATTTTATGATGAAAAGCTTTTCTAAAACTGGCAGGAGTTTTATAATTGTTCCTTAATTTTGTCCACAAATCTTCCTCTTTGTAATGTTTTTGTAAAAAAGAAATCAAAATAGAATCTACATCTTTTTCAAAAATAGTATCAATAAGCTGGTAGGTATTAGCTATAGAATCAAATAGTTTATAATGAAAAATAGGATAGCGTGAAAAGTTACTTGTTTGAAAATCAGCTATCGCCGTTCCCGTTCCAAAAGTTACTCTGTCGGAATAGCGAGCCGACGGATAAACGGTGGTAGAAGTATATAATTTTAATTTTCCATACTTAACTATTTTCTGCAAAAAGTAAAAATCCTCGCCCGCCGTTTGAGAATCAAAACCGCCAACAGCTTTATAACTTTTAATAAAACAAGCTATTGCCGAACCAAAAGCGGTAAAAGCATAAGGACTATTGATGCGTAACATATTGTACATATAGTTTCTCAAATACAACTCATAACGCAACATAGCCCTGTCTTGCTCTTCTATTCCCGTCAGATTATGATAATAAGGAATATTTAATGCTTCGATTTTTGTATAAGTTTGAAACGTATTGACAATTGTTGCTACAAAATTACTGTCAAAACTTGTATCGGCATCCATACTAATCAAAACATCAGTATCTTCCGCTCTTTCCAATATACTATCAATTACAGCCTTACGAGCTACGCCTACCCCGCCTTTTTTCTCTTCCCAGCCTTTTCCCTTACTCGTTTTATCTATAATGTGTATGTCTAAGTCTCTATAGCCTTTTTGCAATGTCAACAACAACTCTTGATTGCGACGGCAAATATCCGAATTCTCATTGTACCACCACGAGTCGGGTTGATTAATACAAATATAAACATAGATATTACGGTCGCATTTTTGTTCTGCAATACAATCTAAAGTCTTGAACAAATACTTGTTCTCATCTAATACCGGAATAGCAAAATAAACGTCTAACACTGCTTTTTTTTATAAAATAAATTTGTCGGTAGCCACTATATAACAAATTTGTTTAAAATATGTTTATTTTTATTTATCGAAACGTTGATTAATTTCTTCCCAATTGATAATTTCCCATAAGGCATTTAAATAATCGGAGCGACGATTTTGATAATCAATATAGTAAGCATGTTCCCAAACATCAAAAGTAAGTATGGGTTTCAAGCCTTTTGTTAAAGGAGTTCCCGCATTACTTTCTTTTGTTATTTCCAAATCCCCGTTTTTGTTTACTACCAACCACGCCCAACCCGAACCGAAAAGAGTTGCCGCCGCCTGATTAAATTCTTTTTTAAATTCTTCCATTGTATTCCATTTTTTTTCAATCGCTTTAAGCAAAGCGTTCGAGGGAGTTCCTTTCCCTTTAGGTGCAAATTGATAAAAATAGAAAGTATGGTTCCATACTTGAGCAGCATTGTTGAAGATTCCGCCCTCTGAATTTTTGATAATATATTCTAAATCTTCATCTTCTAATTCCGTTCCTTTGATCAGGTTATTCAAATTATTGACATAAGCCTGATGGTGTTTACCATAATGAAACTCAATGGTTTTTTGACTAATAACCGATTCCAATGCATTCGGACTATAAGGTAGTTTCGGTAATTCAAATATCATAACGTTAAGTTTTTATACATAGATGCTTTACATATTGATAAAAACAGCAAGCAGTAGCATCTAACAACTGTTATTGTTTTTTTGCAAAGATACAATTTTCTTATATAAAATTTTATCAGACGATAAAAAATTAATTTATTTTTATCCGTCGAAAAGGTATTTTGTCTTCTTTTTAAATAATTTTTACGAGAAGATTTTACATTATATCTTAAATATTTCATTTTCTATCAATCATATAGTAGAAATTAAAGGTATTTTTTATTGTAATCATATTCTTCATAAAAAAACAAAAAAGATATGTAAAAAATAAGTACTTTTGCAAAAATTCAAAATGTAAAATATTTTACAACATCAATTAAAATAAAACTTTAACCATATAATTCATCATCAAAGTGGTTTACACAAAAAAAAATAAGGAAGAAGAACCGAAAGACAATAAAAAAAAGAGAACCGCCGGTAAAAAAAGAGGAAATAATCCTTTGAATAAAGCTATTTCCGACAGTGGTTCCGATAAACGTAAAGCACGCAAAGATTTTTTCGATAAAAAATCGGAGGAAAAAAAACGTTTTGAAAAAAAATCAAACAAAGAATCTTCGCATAAGAAAGAAAGAGAAGAAAGAAGTTTTCGTTACAATAAATCCGATAACACTCGCCGTTTCAACAAAAGAGACACGCAATCTGCGTCCGAAAAACAACATTCGGCAAATCTGAAAAACAAAGAAGCAACGCCTTCGAAAACTAAAAAACGTAACGTTACCAAAGAATCTGAAATTCTTTCGGAAATCGTCAGTATCAGGCGTAAAGAAGGACGTGGTAGCGAACGTAAACCCAAAATCCTATCGCTCAACTGGAACGAAGAAAGAGGACCGATACGACTCAACAAATACATTGCCAATGCAGGTATTTGCTCACGTCGCGAAGCCGATACATTAATTGAAGCCGGTGCCGTTACCGTCAATGGAATTGTCGTTACCGAATTAGGTACCAAAGTAATGCCTACTGACGAAGTGCGTTATGAAGACAAAATACTGCAAAGAGAAAAACCCGTTTATCTTTTACTCAATAAACCCAAAGACTACATCACCACTACCGATGACGAACACGACAGAAAACATGTAATGATGTTGGTAAAAGACGCTTGTCCCGAAAGGATTTATCCCGTAGGTCGTTTGGACCGTAACACTACGGGTTTACTGCTATTTACAAACGATGGCGAAATGGCAAAAAAACTAACGCATCCGCGTTACGGTGTTCGCAAAATCTATCATGTTGAATTGGATCGCAACCTTGATTTAGCAGATTTTGAAAAAATAGTCAACGGCTTAGAACTCAACGACGGTGTCATTATCCCCGACGAAGTGATGTATGTAGGTGAAAGTAAAAAAGAAATTGGAATAACACTGCATTCGGGAAAAAATCGTATCGTACGCCGAATATTTGAACATTTGGGCTATAAGGTAGAAAAATTGGATAGAGTAGTCTATGCCAATCTTACCAAAAAAGATCTTCCACGCGGACATTGGCGTTTTTTGAAAAAAGAAGAAATCAACATATTAAAAATGAGTACCTAAATGTTAGAATTTTATAAATACCACGGTGCCGGCAATGATTTTATCTTACTACATGACCCGGATAAAACTTTTGATACCCGTCCGAATTATATCTATCAATTATGCCATAGGCGATTGGGCATTGGTGCCGACGGCTTGATTTTAATACACAGCCATCATCGGAAAGATATTGATTTTGAAATGCGTTATTTTAATGCCGACGGCTACGAAGGCAGCATGTGCGGCAACGGCGGAAGATGTGCCCTCGCTTTTGCAAAAAAAATGCAAATCATTGCTGATGAAGGTGTTTTCATAGGTGTGGACGGCGCTCATTATGGAAAAATCATTAACGAAAAAGGAAATCTTGCCGAAATTTCGCTACAGATGAAAAACGTAGAAAACATTGGCAATTTTGAAGACGGTTTTTTTCTTGACACAGGCTCGCCTCATGTGGTTAAATTCGTTGAAAACATAAAAAACATTGACGTTATTACAGAAGGAAAACGCATACGACATCATCCGCATTTTCCGAAAGGAACCAATGTGAATTTTGTAGAAATCAATGATAATTACTTATTTGTTCGCACCTTCGAACGTGGCGTTGAAGACGAAACACTGTCGTGTGGTACCGGCGTAACTGCCTCTTCCCTATCCTATTCCATGAAAAAAAACATCAATACGGTTAATGTAAAAACATTAGGTGGTGAGTTTAATGTTAGTTTTCAGAAAAAAAATAGTAGTTTTAAAAACATCTTTCTGCAAGGTCCTACCTGTTTTGTCTTTAAAGGATTTTTAGAATAAATCAATCAACCGGTGGTTTAAAATCGCCACGTGCAACCACCACTTGATAGCCTATTTCCCGCATTTGCTCTTTTAATAAATCAAGGTATTCAGCAGCTTCTATTCCCGTCGAAACTTTATTATCGTAAATCATGTATTTTTCTCTTACATCTAAAGGCGACAAATTAGGCATAACCACATTAGCCCCAGCCAAAATCCCATGCACTCTTCCGTCATCGTTAATGCTACCCAAAGCAGTGGTAGACGGCAATAACGAACCCGGCAACATAATTCTTAATATAGCCAACATATAAAGCGTTAACTCCATAGTTCCATTTTTCTTGTCGGCAAAAGGTGTTTCATGATGCGACATAAAAGGACCTATTCCTATCATATGAGGTTGTAAATCGGAAAGAAAGAGTAAATCTTCCGCTAAATGTTCAACGGTTTGATAAGGCGAACCTACCATAAAACCACTTCCCACCTGAAAGCCTATTTCTTTCAAATCATACAAACATTTCTTTCTTGTTTCGCTTGACATGTTTTTGGGATGCAAAAGCGAATAATGCTCGGCATTAGCCGTCTCATGACGCAAGAGATATCTATCAGCTCCAGCTTGATAATAAGCTAAATATGTTTCTTTCTTTTTCTCTCCTAAAGACAAAGTAACAGCACTATCCGAATATAGTTTTTTGATAGTGGAAATAATATCTACCATTAATTTATCATTGTAATAAGCATCTTCGCCTCCTTGCAATACAAAAGTACGGAAGCCCAAATCGTGTCCTCTTTTACAACAATCAAGTATGCTTGCTTTATCCAATCTATACCTGCTAACATGAGCATTGCTTTTACGAATTCCACAATACAAACAATCGTTTTTGCAATAATTCGACAGCTCAATCAATCCTCTTATGTATACATCTTTACCATAGTTTTTCTCTCTCACTTGGCGTGCTTGTCGGAATAAATATTCTGCTACATCAGCATTTCTTTTTTCGATTAAAACCAAAAACTCTTCTTTGGAAAGAAGTCTTTTGCTCACCAATTTATCAATCAAATTTTGCATACAATTGATAGCTTACTACATGATTTAGCATTTGCTTTCAGTTATTTCTTTTGGATTATCTCTTTGAAAAGCACGGATTTCAAAATAATCCAATGTTGACAATATATGGTCGAAAATATCGGATTGTATGTTTTCGTATTCCAACCAATTGGTAGTGGCGGTAAAACAGTAAATTTCAAGAGGCAAGCCGTATTCGTTAGGCGGCAATTGACGTACCATAATCATGGCATCTTTGCGTAATCGCTTATTTGATTTTAAATATTCTTGTATATAAATACGCAGCACTCCCACATTGGTAAGATGTCGTCCGTTAGGACCATACACAAGTGCGCTTTCCGATTGATTTTCAGCCTCTAATTCTTTTTCTTTCTGTTCGATATAATCTTTAATTAAATGGATTTTTTTAAATTTCTCAAGCATTTCAGGCGTACATTGTTTAATGGTTGTAACATCTATATTGATAGCTCGCTTAATTCTTCTCATTTCCTTTTCTTGCATTCCACGCCAATTTTTCACCGAATTATTGAGTAATTGTTTAACGGGTACGGTTGAAATGGTATTGTCGAAATTTCTTATTTTAGCCGAAACAAGATTGACTTCTTCCACTGTACCGCTTACCCCAAAATTATCGAGATCTATCCAATCTCCATTACGAATAATATCATTGGTAGACAACTGAATACTGCTAACAAAACCCGTAATCGTATCTTGAAAAACCAATAGCAAAACCGCCGAAAAAGCTCCCAATCCCGCCAAAAGCCCTACAGGTGATTTGTTAATAATAATAGAAACAATCAAAATAAGAGAAATTAACCAAAAAATAACGGCTACAATTTGCACATAACTTTTAATAGGTTTATCTTTTGTCCCTTCTCGTTGCAACAAAATAATAGCAACAGCATTTAAAAAATAAATAACTATCAAAGTGCAATTAATAACTATATAGATATTGATAAGTGCCGTTAAAAACAATTCGGAAGAACTGCCGATAGGAAAGCATTCGCCTATCATTTTTTTAATAAACAATGCAGGCAAAAATATTGCTACCTGATTAAAAAATTTTGTTTCTACCAATGCTTGTTTCCATTCCGATTTACTGATATTAATACGCACTAATCGAAGTATAATGAAACGCAAAATATAGTAGAGTATCGCTCCCAATATAAACAAACTCACCGCTATTATTAGTAATGCGATTATTTTTGAGTAAGTATAATTTAAGCCTACTGAAGTAAAAAAATCTATTAAAAACGTTCTAATCCACTGTAACATAATATTTTATTTTTTAACATTAATATGCTACAAAAGTAAATGTTTTTTCTTAAAATTTCAATGTAATATCACTATTATAAAAAATAAAACTATTTCTCTTGTTAGTAAACCTTCAATAACCCGCCGGCAGATTGAGCTTGTCGAAATCTTTGCGTCCTTTGCGGTTGAAAAGGTAAAATGAACAATTACGAATAAACAATTAAAAATTACGAATTGACGCTTCGAGTACTTCGACAAGCTCAGTAACCAAGCCTCAGCGTCCACTAACAACCCTTCTAAAGCGAGCTTATTGCGTTGTAGGTTAAGTGCATTTTTTAATTATTTCGTTTCGCAAAGATAGTGTTTTTTTAATTTCACTAACAATAAATTTTCGTCATAAGCGACAAAAATAATATAAAAGAGAGTGTTCTTTCTCTCTTGAACACCCTCTCTAAGATAATAGGCTTTCCTTTTCCTTAATTTTTTTATAAAAATTTT
>JAAYQB010000075.1 GCA_012519525.1 Bacteroidales bacterium
GCACCGAAATCGAGCAATAGCAAATCACCGTCTTGACACATTTTGTTGTTTTTGATATAATGTAATACGCAAGTATCTTTTCCGGAAGCTACGATAGGAGAAAAAGCATGTCCCGTAGCTGCATTACGGACAAATTCGTGTATCATTTCAGCTTCTACTTCATATTCCATTACACCCGGTTTAACAAATTTCAGAATCCTATCAAAAGCTTTACCTGTAATATTACACGCTTGTTGAATCAATTCAATTTCAACTACTTCTTTTCTTAAACGCAATTGGGTAAATAAAGGAGCCAAACGTTTGAAAGTATGCAACGGAAATAAATTTTTTATTTTTTTACAAAAACGTAATTCTTGTCGTTCAATTTCTGTGTGAAAACGGAAGTTTTCTTGTAAATTCAAATAAATATTTTCAGAAGCATACGCCATTTCTTTCATTATCGCATCAAAACTTGATAGCCATTGTACATTTTCTATCCCGGATACTCGTTGTGCGTGTTCTACCGTATATTTATAACCATTCCAAATGGCAATCATTTCGTTGGTTTGCAAAAGGAATAACACTTCTCTATACTGTGGATTAGGATGTTGCGGACATAAAGCCAATATACTCTGTTCTTGGTCAATACCGGTTAAATAAAAAAAGTCGGCATTTTGTCGGAATGGAAAACATTGATCACCTGTTTCAGGCATTTCATCATTCGACGTTAGCAACACCAAAGAGTTAGGTTGAAGACAGTCCACTAACTTTTTACGGTTGTGAACAAAAAAAGATGATTCTATTTCTTTATATTTCATTTTTTTTAATTTAAAATTGTATGGAACTCACATGCTTTATAATCATTTACTGTTAATTAGACATATTCGTTTCATAACAAATTATTTATTTACACTTTTAACATTCCGATAATATCGCTGATAGAATTAATACGATGTCGCTCTAAATAATCATTAATGCCGTCTACTACTTTTACGGCAACGGCAGGATTAATAAAATTAGCCGTTCCAATCTGAATAGCTGTAGCTCCCGCAAGGAAAAACTCTATTGCATCTTTGGCATTCATAATACCGCCCAATCCGATAATAGGTATTTTAACTGCTTTATAGGTTTGCCACACCATACGCAAAGCAATGGGCTTAACACAAGGTCCTGATAATCCACCCGTAACAGTTGACAATATAGGCGTTTGTTTTTCAGCATCAATAGCCATTCCCAACAAAGTGTTGATGAGTGAAACCGAATCGGCACCGGCTCCTTCTACTGCTTTAGCAATTTCTGTTATATCGGTAACATTAGGCGATAATTTAACTATCAATGTTTTACGATACGCTTTGCGTACTTCTTGAGTAACTTTTTCAGCCGAAGAAGCAGAAGTTCCAAAAGCCATACCTCCCTTTTTAACATTAGGACAAGAAATATTGAGTTCAATAGCAGCTATCTTTTCCAAATCGTTTAATTTTTCTACTACCCCGACGTATTCTTCTATCGTTGACCCCGATACATTCAATATAATATGAGTATCATAATGTTTGATGCGAGGATAAATTGTAGTGATAAAATAGTCGATTCCTTTATTTTGCAATCCGACGGCATTCAACATTCCTGCTGCCGTTTCTGCCATACGCGGATAGGGATTTCCGTCGCGTGCATGCAAGGTAGTCCCCTTTAATACCATACCCCCTATATGTCCTAAATCAAGAAAATCATCAAACTCTTCGCCATAACCAAAGGTTCCCGATGCTGTTAAAACAGGATTTTTAAATTCTATTCCATTGATTGATACTGCTAAATCAGCCATATTATTGATATGTTTAATTATCGGCAAAGTTCGTTATATTTTTTTTATTTTGCAAGAGATATTTAAAAATAGCTACAATAAATTTAAGTTGATGTCATTAAAAAAAATATTCAATTAAAAAGAGATTGAGCCAAAAATAACTCAATTTTTTTTACTATTTTCGTATTTCAATTTCATGCAGCATAAAAGATTAAGAAAACACATGATTCACAGATGATTACAATACTCTATTATTATTCACTTGTAGCATTATGTATCGCTACTTCTATTTTAGGATTGCTTTTTCTCACGCAATTTAACGAAAATAGAGAGGCAATGCGCAACTACCGTATAGCGAAACGACTGTTGGCTATAGCTTTCTTTATTGTTGCCATAGGTAATTTAGTGGAACTGTTTGGGCATACTAACAAACCGATTGATATGACAAGTCAAGGCTTTTTCCTTTCACAAATAATAACGCTCTCAATTTCGGTTACACAAGCGTTTATATTTACGCTTGTCTGCGTAATGTTGCTTGACCCTAAAAACATTCAATCAAAACAACTGAAAAGGCAGATAATTGCTATTGTTTTGTATGTTGCTGTTGCTGTGGTAAGTTATATCTTGTTGCCCATATCGGCTGCTAAAATTTCGATTTTTTTGCTTAGTATTATATATTGTATTGTACTTGTTTATTTTACGGTTTTTTTCATACATCGCTACCGTTCCTTCCGCCGAGCAATGGACAACTTCTATTCAGACGATATAGCGACTCGCATGCGTTGGATTGCAGTCGTATTTTATGCCGCACTTGTAATAGGCATATTTTCCCTTGTTATCATTCAACATTCAAATTTTGAAATGAGCGTCGTTTTCAATTTTACCTTACTCTGTTTTTATACATTTTTTGGCGTAAAATTGCTTAACTATCCCTGGCAGTTTGAGATAATAGAAACGCCAATGGCGGAAGAAATCAGTGATGAAATACCCAATACCAAAATCGAAGCTATAAACAACAAAAAAACACCTCACATCAATGTCAACACATCTATAGAGCTGTGGATAGCAAAAAAACATTTTCTGAAGTCGGGTATTACCATAGACGACTTGGCTAAATTTTTAGGCACCAACCGAACCTATTTATCGTCCTATCTCAACTCCGAAAAAAATACTACCTTCCGACAGTGGATTAATCTTTTAAGAATAGAGGAAGCAAAACGTATCATCTCTGATAACCCCAAAATAACAATGACAGAACTCGCCACTCGCTTGGGCTATGCCGATACAAGCACATTCTTTCGTCAGTTTAAAGCCAAAGAAGGCGTTCAACCTTCCGTTTGGGAACAAGAATACTTATCTGTTTAAATGTTTTTATCGTTTTTCACAAAAGTTTTGTTGTTTAGCCACTTTATTTTGTTATTTAGCCACTTTGAGGGCTTGGATTTTTTATACTTTCGCAACATAATTTAATTGCTTAACATTTGCAAAAAAGAATGAGAAAATCAAAAAAGTCAAAGCTGTCTTTTATATTAGAACAATCTTGTAAATCAGTATCTTTTTTCTCAAA
>JAAYQB010000076.1 GCA_012519525.1 Bacteroidales bacterium
ATTGTTTTTAATAAAAGATAAGGCTTTATAAACACTCTAAAAAACAGTTTTCAATAATTTTGTTAAAAACTATCAAAGAAATTACTATTAATTCGCATAAAAGTTGTATTTTTGCTAAAAAATCTAAAATTTATGGGAACAGATATACACGGTTTTGTTGAATTTAGAAACAAAGAAAAAAATGAGAAAGAATGGCATTCTTTTTCATACGATGAGTTATTCCTTAGGAGAGACTATGTTATGTTTTATATTTTAGCAAGAGTGAGGTCACATGCCCCACACTCATTTAAACCGAAAGGGAAAATTCCAGTTGATGAGATAAGTGCCTGTGTTAAAGAAGCAAGAATGTTTTATATTGAAGATGATATAAGATATAGCTCGCTTAGAAGTTGTACTTTAGAGGATGCACTTGAATATAAGAAAAAGTATGGTTGTAGAATATATAAACGCGACAAAAAACCTTACCTTGTAGATGACCCTGATTATCATACGGATTCTTGGCTTAGTTTCTCAGAATATGAACAAGCGTTGAAATACTATACTGATTATACCAAAAAGAAACCCTTTGTTGATTACGTAGCTGTTTATGAGATAATGAAGGTGTATGAAAATGAAAATTACGAAACTCGATTTGTATATTTCTTTGATAATTAATGCCAACAAGAAATAAACCAAGAAATAAAGATATGACAAAAACAATATTTCATAACGCACCCTCACTTATAACCAAAGTTTTTGGTAACAATATCAAACTTTTACCAAGTGTAGATGAATTGTTTGAGTTGGAATTGGCTTATTTAGAGTTTAATTGTCTTTCAAAAGAGGAACTTTTGGAACGCTCTGCATTTATAAAGTTTATTGATAATCAACCTACCAAACATTATTTATTGTATTCAAATTATAACGAGGCAATAAACGAAAATAGGTCGGCACAGACTCAAACATATTTTGAAGAGGGACAATTTTCAACAGGTTACGCTACTCACGGTCTTTTCCCATATCGCGGAAAATTCCACCCGCAACTGATTAAAGGATTATTAAACATTTTGGGAGTAGAAAAAGGTGAAACAATTTTAGACCCAATGGCAGGCAGCGGAACGGCAAATGTAGAGGCAGCTTTAATGGGGATAAATTCAGTGGCTTGTGATGTTAGTCCGTTTTGTCAATTTATGATAAAAGTCAAATACGAATCACTGACGATTGATTTAAATTTATTGGAAAACACTCCGCTTGACCATAAAAAGTTATTCGATTTTTTCAAAAAAGGAAATGTTTTACAACGAATTACAGAAATAAAAGATATCAAAAAACAAAAAATCTACAATCTTGCATTTTTGGCATGGTTAGATGCTTTGGGATATTCAAAGCGAGTTGTACGTTCTAACCACGAGCAATTGTTTGAAAAAGTTTTGCCACGTTATGTAGAAACCGTAAAATCAACTTTGAGAAATCCATATTATAATCAATGTGAAATTGGAATAGTTGAAATTTTACCCAATTCGGAAGCTCTTAACATAGGATTGCCTGATGAAAGCGTTGATTGCGTGATAACTTCACCACCATATTCATTTGCAATAGATTATATAGAAAACGACAAAGACCAATTGGAATTTCTATGCTATGATACAAAAGAGTTGAAAAACAAGTTGATAGGATTAAGAGGTAAAAATAAAACAGAAAGACTAAACAACTATTTTGACGATATGGATAAGGTTTGTGCTGAAATTTCGAGAGTACTGAAAAAAGACAAGTATTTTTGTATGATTATAGGCTCAAATACAAATCAAACAGGAGGAATACGATTAGAACAAACCATTATTGACTCTGCAAAAAAATACGATTTACCATTGGTAAAATCAATTCTTAAGCCGATAAAGGGAATGAGAAATACAATGAAAGATGAATATATATTAATTTTTAAAAAAACATAAAAAAATGAAAAGCGTTGAAGATAAATTTACGACTGTTATTCAGAAAAACACCTTTTATTTCTTCAATCAAAAATTTGAAGAAAATTACGAAGGGTATATTAACTCATTAAAAGAAACCTTATTAATAGTTAAAAACAAAATAGAAACGGAAGGACTTAAAAAAGAGACTTTTGAATGGCTACTGAAAGAAAAAGAAAACGGATTGAGAGCTTTATTAGCCTTAACAGGATTTTCAAATGAATATCTAAAACGGCTAACCACTATTATACGTATAGTTAATGACCCTGAACTTAATTCACTTGTATATAAAGACAAGTGGTATAAAGAAAAAAATCCTGATAATATTCACGAATGGTCGGATGGAAGAATATTAAAGAAAATTCAATCTAATGAATATTTCCGCAAAGGTTTGGTAAATCTTTTCTTTGAGGGTGCATCTATCCCATTTTTAGCGAATACAATTCCGCTGTTTGAATTAAAAAAGTTGAGTATATCTAAACTCAATTTTGAAATTCCCGAACTGATTGACACAATTATTCGATACAAAGAAAAAGGCAGTTATTCCGGAATGAAAGGTAATAATCCCGAAACAGTCATTGCTGATATTTTGGAGAAATTAGGATTGACTTACGAAACTGGCGACTTAACGGAATTGATAAGTAATGCCCCTGACAATAAGAGAACAATGGATTTTATTATTCCCAACAAAGAAAATCCACTTATCATTGTTGAAAGTTCATTTTTAGCAACAACCTCTTCGGGGCAGGGCGACAAATCAAAAACAGAAATCTCAATTGATGCCTTAATCAAAGAACATTACCCAAATGCAACTTTTGTAGGTTTTGTTGATGGTATTGGTTGGTATGTTCGCAAGAGCGACCTAAAACGAATGGTAACGGCTTATGAAGACGTTTTTACGTTCCATAAAGACGAACTACAGAGATTTGAGAAACTATTAATTAAAACATTTAAGAAATGATAGACAAGTATTTAAATAGGATTATTCAAGGCGACTGTTTAGAGCTTTTTAAAAATATCCCTGACAACTCAGTGGATATGACTTTTGCCGATCCACCTTTTAACTTGCAGAAAAAATACACAAGTTATAAAGATAATTTGGAATTTCAGGAATATTTGAACTGGTGTGAAAAATGGATTGCCGAGATGGTACGGGTAACCAAACCGACAGGCTCAATATTTCTACACAACATTCCAAAGTGGCTTACATTTTACGCCACCTATTTAAATAAATTTGCTCATTTTAAACATTGGATTTCGTGGGATGCTCCTACCGCTCCAATGGGAAAATCATTACAACCGGCACATTACGGCATTTTGTTTTACACAAAAGAAGCAAAAGGAACAAAAATTTACGAATTACGCCATCCGCACAAACGAGACAGAAAACAAGGATATTTGTTGAAAGATTACGGTGGAAAAAAAGACGGTTTACATCCATTTGGACCTTTAGTTTCAGATGTTTGGACAGATATACACCGTATAAAGCACAACTCAAAGCGTGACCCGCACCCTTGTCAGTTACCTTTACATTTGTTAGACAGATTAATATTACTTACAACAGACGAAAACGACATTGTACTTGACCCATTTTCAGGAACAGGCACAACAGCCATTTCTGCCAAGCGATTAGGCAGAAGATATATCGGCTTTGAAATAGATGAAAAATATGTTGAAATATCACAACAAAAATTAAAGCAAGTAAAACCTAATTTTAAGATTGGCGAAAGTTGGGTAAGTTTTTATTTAAAAGATATTGCAACAATCAGAAACAATGATTGGCAAAACCTTGAGACTTATTTTGATGTCCCTAATCCAATAAAATCAATTGATTTTCAGAAAACCACTCTAAAAAAGAATATAGTTATTCCAAGTGATTTTGAATATCATAACGAAGCGAAAAACAAAATTGCTATTGAACAAACAAAAGAAGAAAAAACGCCCTTATCCCCTATTAAAATACCTGATTATTCTGAATTAAATCCAAAAGTTGTGGCTTATGCTGCAAGGACAAATATAAGTAAAACAGAAAAGATAGAAGCGTAAAACAATAATTATGAGACACATCATATTAACAATCACATTCGGACTATTAATAAAAAATTCTGTTTTTGCAACAGCACAAGTTCCCGACTACTTAATTTATAAAGGTGACACAACGGCAATTTTTTCTAATCCATTAGAACAATATTTTGAACGAATACGAGTTAACAATGATGAGATGCTTCACCAAGTCTAAATTTTTAACACAAATATTATGAGACATTTAAGTACAATATTATTAATTATTCTCTTTACTTCTTGCAGTTCAAATCAAAAAAAAGAAAAAACAGAATCGTATTTACAAGAGGAAAGTAGGTCGGAAATAAATAATAAGTCATTGAATAATTTTGATAAACCGAAACCTGAGATATTTCTCATCAAACAATCAGAATGTGTGGAAAATTGTAATAAAGAAAATCTTATCTCAAAAGAATATTTTGGAGACACTTTATTGTTAAAATTTATCTCTATTCAAAACTGTGCAGGAAAATTTGATATAGACTACAAAATTGATAATGAAACATTAGACATTCAAATTGATATAAAAAAAACAATTGTTAAAAGAAAGAATGGAAGTAGTGACACTCTAATAACAATAGCTTTCTGTGATTGTTACTATAATTTTGAAATAGGATTAAAACATATCGACAAAAAATTTACAACTATTCTAGTAAATGGAGAAAAACTAAATAAAACTCTATGGCCGGAAGAGGATGAATAAAAAAACAAAATTGTTTTCTCGCTCAAACTCCCTTAAAGCTTCTCTACACTTAACTCTCCTACTCCACTGATATAGATTAGGTAAGAAGAAATTGATTGATACCCTATTTCTTTTAATAAGTCAGCATAAGTATTCACTTGTTGATAATGTGCTGCTTCTTTATTTCCTGTTTTAAATTCAATGAGCGTACAATTGTTTTCGTTGATAATCAATCTGTCGATTCTGAAAATTTTGCCGTCAGCAGCTACCAACTCTACTTCCGTTTTTACAAGCGACTTAGTTTCACCGAAAAACAAGTTTTTATATTCTTCTTCTAAAAAATGATTGCTTAGTTGCAGCAATGTATTTTTTTCATTTTCAAGCAAAACCCTATCTTCTTTGATTCTTTTTTGCACATCTGCCACGTCTTCAATCTTTAAGATGCGAGATAAATAAGCATGTAGAAGCTCTCCCCACTGTGTTTCTTTAGAGCTAAATTGTTTATTGGCAACCAAATGCGGTAAATTCACTTCCTCTTTTATAGGATAAATCAAGGAATTATTATCTTTTGCACTTGGTGTTACAGCTGTTTTTTGAATAAAATTGCCGTAAACATATCGTTCCACATCCGGATTAGTTGACTCATTTTCAATGTTTATATGATTAACAAAATCGTATAACTTCCATTTGTCTTCTTCATTGGAAGACACAATGTATAAACGCTCTTCGGCACGTGTAAAAGCTACATAATCAATATTAATATCATCCAACTCTTTGAGTTTGTTTTCTTCCCTATACAGATATTCAAACTCTGTTTCCACCAATGCGCTATTGATAGGAATATAAGCAAAGCTCAACGAATAATCTTCTCCTTCTAAATCAACCCATTGAGAAGAAGTCGAAGTGCTTCTCTTTCTTTTTTGCGGATAAATAACTATCGGAAACTGCAAGCCTTTCGATTTATGAATGGTCATTATTTTAACGGCTTCCACTCCTTCGGGATTAGAGAGCGAAAAAGAGGCATTCCTCTCTTCCCAAAATTCCATAAAATCAGTATAATTCGTATCTTTAGTTTGCGTAAAATCGAACACTATTCCTTTGAAAGCCATCAAAAAAGGATCGTTTTTTTCTTGCAATCGAAACGTCAATATCAGTTGCTCAACACATTCGTAAGTGTTACAATATTTTAATTTCGACAAGTTGAAATCATAGTTTTTTCCTTTAAGAAATGTCAGTACATCTTTTTTATTTTTAGCATAAGGGAAAACACTTTCCGCTTTTATATTGTGTTCATTGGCAATATATTGCAATATGACAGCAGCAGCTACTTGATTGTTAGAGTTGTTGATATAATACAAGCAAGCCGTTAAAAACCTAACTATAGGCGATTGATTGAGCAACAAAGAATCGGATGCAATCACATTGTAATCGGTTGCGGCTATTATTTTCTCTGTTAGAAAGGAAGCTACATCTCTACTACGACATAAGATAGCAATATCCGACTGCTGATAATTGTCGTTGATAGCCTCTTCAATACAGTTAAGTACTTCATCGGCTAAGGCTTCTAAGTAGTTTCGTTCTTTGTTGGTTATCATACTGAGCCTGACGCCTCCGCCGGTATTATTTTCTTTCCATTGTTGCTTCAAATCTATGTAAGCATCTCTAATATAAGAATCTAAGGGTAAAGCCTCATAAATATAGGTGAAATAGTTATTATTAAATTCAACTATTTCTTGTTTAGAGCGAAAATTGTTACCCAAAGTAATAATTCCGTAATTAGCTTTGAGCGTATCTTCTCTTTCTTTCAAAAAAGGATGTTTGTCAGCACCTTCTATTTTCGGCAAACGATTAAATTGCCGCACATCACCTTCCCGAAAACGATAAATAGCTTGTTTGGCATCGCCAAAAACAGCTGATGTCCCCGCTTTTCCTTGATAAACTTCGGACGATAAACTATCGCATAGCAAGGGTAATAAATTCTGCCACTGCAAAATAGAAGTATCCTGAAACTCATCAATAAAGAAATATTTGTATTTATTTCCTAAACGTTCATAGATAAAAGGTGCAGGTTCTTTTTGTACAATTTTATGTATAATATGGTTGGTCTCACTGATATATAAAGTGCTGTCTTCCTGCTTAATTTGGTCAATTGCATTTTTAATTTCTATGATAATGGCTATGGGATAAATATTGTTATAAATAGCATTGCTTAGCTGATATTTGCTGTAATACTTCTTTTTATAAGCCTCTAAGTCATTAAAACACTGTGTGAGAACACTTGCTATAGCTTCTATTGCATCTTTTTTGCCCTCATCCGCTGTCTTTGCAGTCCATTGATTTTCAGCAATTGTCTTTAGTACGAAACTATTAGGACTTATGCTTGCCATTCCATTACTTGCTACTTTCGTAAACCATTGCCCAATTCCCCTACTTCCTTGAAAAAAATCATTGATACCGATTCCTTGATTGTTGATTGCCTCTACGGCTCTTTGTGCGATGGCTTTCGCACCGTTATTAATCAATGAAACGATAGTTTTTAACTGCTTAATAATTTCCTGATAATCTTCTATTTTAATGTCTTTCAGCTTTTCTAAAGCCTCAACGGAACTTTCTTTGAAAATCACTTTCGCTATTTCTTCCAAACTATTTTCAATCCGCCAATTTTTATCTTCATCCATGCGTTTAAATGCAAATTGAATAAGAATATTGGTCAAGGCTTCGTCGTATCCTAATTTTGCAAGTACCATATCTACAGCCTTTTTCGTCAGTATATCAATTTCCAATTCTACGGTATGCTTAGAAGGTAATTGCAAATCATAAGAAAAAGTTCTTAGTATTTGTTGAAAAAAAGTATCAATTGTAAAAATAGATAAATTACTATAATCGTGATGTATCAGTTTTAATATTTCGCCTGCATAGGTACGTATTGTTTTTTCATCTTTGTCTTCATCAATAAAACTGTGTATTAGTTCATTATCCGTTCCGTCGGCAACTATTTTCAAAAAATGCAATATACGGGTTTTCATTTCATATACCGCCTTGTTAGTAAAGGTAATACCTAATATTTTACGGTATATGTATTTATCGTCGGCAAAATTAGAAAAACAAATGGCAAGATAAGCCTTGGCAAGGTTATAAGTTTTCCCTGAACCCGCCGAAGCTTTATAAATTAAAAAAGATTTGTTTTTAGTTGTGTGCATATATTAATTTTATAATGCAAAAATACATGAAATAATGTTTCAAAATATGTTATTTTTGCAAGAAAAAACAATGATTACTTTTAATAACTTTCCTAAGGCAAGAATCAGATTATTAGCATCAACAGACAAAGTTATTCGTTCTCAAGCCGATGAGGGAAACATTTGCTATGGACAAACAACAACTTTATTCGGCAACTGTTTTACTGCTTTTAAAGATGAAGCCATGTGTATGTTGCATTTTACGGATAATCCTCAAGCATCTCTCGAAGAATTAAAAACAATTTGGAAGAACAGCAAGTTTATAGAAGATAATTCGCTCATTGAAAACAAAATGCAAAACACATTCAACGGCGACCGACATTGTTCATTAACAATATGCGTAAAAGGTTCATCCTTTCGTATAAAAGTTTGGAAAACATTAATTGAGATTCCTATTGGTAAATTGATTAGTTACGAAGACTTAGCTAAACTATCTCTTCAAGACAAAGCAGTACGTGCGGTAGCTACTGCCGTTGCGAATAATCCTGTCGCATTGCTCATTCCTTGCCATCGCATTGTACGAAAAAACGGAAATATCGGTAACTATCGTTGGGGAAGTGATTTGAAAGAAAAACTGATAAATTGGGAAAAATCTCTTTCTCATTAAAATATAACATTCTGGATAAAAGACTATTACAATAATAATTTCATAATTCCCATTCATTTTAGTGCATAATTTTTAATAATTTTGTATTTTTGCATTTAATTTTAAAATCAAGATTAAATGAAGAAATTAGGTTTTTTAAGTATTATTATACTATTTTTATTTCCGGCAAAAGCTGACGAAGGCATGTGGTTGCCTTACCTTTTAAAGCAATTAAACGAAAAAGATATGCAACTGAAAGGGATGAAAATCACAGCAGAAGACATTTACAGTATCAATAACAGCAGTTTAAAAGATGCCATCGTACTTTTCGGCGGTGGTTGCACAGGCGAAATTGTTTCAAATCAAGGATTATTGTTAACCAATCACCATTGCGGGTATAGCATTATACAATCGCACAGCAACCTTGAAAACAACTACTTACAGAATGGTTTTTGGGCAATGAACAAAGAACAAGAATTACCTAATCCCCATTTAAGCGTTACCATACTTGTTTATATGAAAGACGTAAGCAAAGAAGTTTTAGAAAACGTATCCCCTGACCTTATGAACGAAAAAGATAGAGCGGTAACTATCAATAAAAACATTGATAAAATCATTAAAGAAGCAACAGAGGGAACCCATTACACAGCCGTAGTAAAACCTATTTACGGTGGAAATCAATATTTACTATTTGTGAATGAAGTGTTTAAAGACGTTCGTTTAGTGGGTGCACCCCCTTCAAGTATCGGCAAATTCGGTGGCGATACCGACAATTGGATGTGGCCCCGACACACGGGCGACTTTGCTGTTTTTAGAATTTACACCGATAAAGACGGTAAGCCGGCACCCTACGCTAAAGACAACATTCCGTACAAACCCAAAAAACACTTAAAAATCACATTAAAAGGTGCAGAAGCCGACGACTTCACATTTGTATTCGGTTATCCCGGTACCACCCAGCAATTTACCACGTCGTGGAATGTCGATTTAATACAAAATCACCTTAACCCCATAGCTATTGATTTGCGAACTAAACGCTTAGACATTATTAATCGTTATATGAAACAAGACGAACTAACACGTATACAATACGCTGCCAAAGCTGCCACCATCGCAAACGGTTGGAAAAAATGGATAGGCGAAAACAAAGGATTGCAACGCTTAGACGTTATCAACAAAAAGAAAGAATTAGAACAAACTTTTACACTATGGATAAATCAAAATAACGCACGAAAAGAACGCTATAAAGGACTTCTAATGGCTTTTGAAAACTTTTATGCCAATTACTCGCCCACTGCCATTTCAGCCGCTTATTTTAGAGAAAGCGTAAATAATATCGAATTGCTTAATTTAGCTGTAAGTTTTAATAACTTAATCAACGAAAGCATTGCCAATCCCAATATGCGTGAAGAAGATTTACGGAAATTGCGAGACAAATATATTAATTCCGTTAACGGATTTTATAAAAACTACAACATACAGCTTGATAAAGAAATATTTATCTTACTAATGAATGCTTATTATGCACAAGTCGACAAGGCTACTTTACCTTTAGAAAGTGCTAAAATCATCAACCAATACAAAGGCGATTTCAATAAAATGGCGGATGTTATTTATGCAAAATCATTGTTTGCCGATTACGATAAATTGATTAGCTTCGTTTCCAATTATAAGCCGTCGCAATACAAAACTTTACTAAAAGACCCTGCTCATGCACTTATCTATCCTTTACGACTTCAATATATAGAAGAAACTTACCCTAAACTTTTGAGTTTCAGAACAGAAATTGACAGTTTAGAAAGAATATGGATAGCGGCTCTTATGGAAATGCAACCCGAAAAAACCTTTTATCCCGATGCCAATCTTACGCTACGTGTTACCTATGGAAAAGTAGACGGTTTTTTCCCTGCAGACGGTGTTAAGTATGCACACTATACCACGTTGAAAGGAGTAATGCAAAAAGAAGCCACAGGAATTTACGATTATGTGGTGGAAGACAAGCTCAAAGAATTGTATAACAAGAAAGATTACGGCGATTATGCCGATGGCAATGGCGATATGCCCGTAGCTTTTATTGCCTCTAATCACACTACCGGCGGAAATTCGGGAAGCCCTATCCTCAATGCCGAAGGACATTTATTAGGCTTAAATTTCGACCGCTGCTGGGAAGGCACTATGAGCGACATACAATACGACCCCGATTTATGCCGAAATATTTCGGTAGATATACGTTACGTACTATTTATTATCGATAAATATGCAGGAGCAAAACATCTGATTGATGAAATGGATATCGTTAAGAATTAGCAAATAAGAATCCTATAAATCAATAGATTACTCTAAAAACAATATTTTTTTGGGACATATATTGGCTTCAAAACCGTATTTTAATTTGCCGTTTTTATCCAAACAATACACATCACCTTTTGTCTGATAATCCAAAGCATCGGCAATAAAAATACTGCCATCTTTTGGGTTGATATTTAAGGCGTAAGGAGTTTTAATATTGATATTATCTTTGATAAAAGAATTGGAATGCATCGTTTCGGTTTGCCAATTAAACACCTGCAAATGAAAAGATGAATTTGCATTATCAATATAATAAAAATACAAAAATTCATTATAAACATCAAAATATGACGCATGAAAATCGTAGGTTTTCACAAGAACATCTTCCTTTGTATTAATTTTTTGCAAACGAGGCGGAACTTCCGTATAATTGCCTTGTGATAAAACAAACAGTTCGCCTTTGTTATTTACTTTCATCAGCCTCGGATTGATAGCTACTTTTATCTTTTTGATTTCTTTAAATGAATTGATATCGAAAACAGATACGGTTGAATCGTAATTCGGAAAATTCAATCCGCCCGAATTGCTGACATACAACTTATTATTTACCACACAAATACCGTCGGGATTTTCGCCTGCTTTAACAATATCTTCCACTGTTAAAGTATTCGAATCTATTTTAAGCAGTGTGCCATCGAAACAGCAAGCATAAACTTTGGCATTATGGCTTGCCAAACAACGTACTTGCCTATTCACGCCCTGCTCATTTTTCAATGGAATTTGTCGTATTGATTTTCCCGTATAAACATTGAATACTTCTATCAAACTCGACACGCTTACGGCTACATAAGCCTTAGAACCATAAATAATCATATCGTTAGCAACATCACCCAAGCCACGCCCGTTTTCTTGCATAAAAAAATCACTTGATAATTTTTTAGTTTCCGAATGATAACCCGTTATACTGCTGTTATTCATATTCCATAAACCTTCGTTCAATACCCAAATATTGAAATCGTACTTGACAGTATCGTCTTTGATAGGTTCTTCGCAAGCATTGAATAACAAGAGAACTAACAAGAATAAACTCACATATTTTTTTAGCATATTAGTAGTGTTTTATGATTTTAATGTATTGTTTACTCTGATTGAATGCATTGACGCATAAATAATAAATTCCTGCTGGAAAAGACGATACATCAATTTGTTTCAAATTATCTTCTACATTAATATTTTTAATTAGCTGTCCGACTGAATTATATATTATAATCGACGCACAATCTCCTTCTACAATAATGTAATCGCTGCAAGGATTGGGATAAACTTTATAAGCTATTGAATTGGCATTCTTAATGGCTGAAGTTGCATTATGAATCACTCCTACTCCGGATAAATCAAAGCCTCCCGAAGCAAAATTGGTGGGATAAGGATCGTTAATTATCCTTCCTTCAGCATCATAACTTGCATATAAACTATCAATACAGCCAACCACATCAATGATTTTCACATAGCGAATGTTATTAATATCTAAATTTCCGCTATCTGCCAAAACACTCAAATCGAAAGGTGTTCCCCAACCTATTCTGTATTTGCCAGCTAAATGATTGATATGCCTCGCATCTACACTTCCAAAACTTCCTACTTGCTGATCGGTAGGCGTGAATGATGATGCCGGAAAGCGAACAAAATGTACATTGTCGGAACTGACTTCTACAAAAGCTAATTCGAGAAATACATCGTTAAGAGAATTTTCAAACACTACAAAATCAGCTCCTTCCCCATTCACTATCGGAGTCGTAAAGCTCAAAACGGCATATCCTCCATCGCCTAAGCTAATGGCATTGGTAGCATCGGTATCGTTAGCAGCACCTAAGGCATTTTGCTCGTTTCCATAACTCACAAAACCATTTTCAGGCTTAGCAATATCTTGATAACCACGCACCACAACACAATTATCCGCCCATGCTATGATGCGTTTATCTTTGCAGTGAATTGCTTTGCAACCTTCCGTACCTACTATTCCATCGTATTGAGAATACGTCAACAACGGATAGAATAGTAGAAACGACAACACATATTTTTTCATCTTAATAAATAATTATTTTTTCTGTTTTATTGAATGAACTTCCTTGAAAACGTATAAAATACAATCCTTTTGAAAATTTTTCCAAAGAAATAGATTGTATCTGTTGATTATCAACGGCTATTTTTTCACTATAGAGTATTTTTCCATTAATATCAACAATGTCAACTCTTACATCTTCTTTGACATTTTGAATATTCAAATTAATGTTTTGAGAGGTCGGATTCGGATAAATAGCTATGTGCATATTATCGAACTTAACATTTTGAACGGCAACATCATTGGGTTTACTTACAGGAGTTATAACGATATCCCATACATATATCCAATTGGTATCGGAAATACCGCAAGACTCGTCTCCAAATTCAACAATATCTTCATTGTGAATATACTGTAACCCAATTCCGGTAGCCCATCCTTCATTGACATTGTACATCCAAAAATCGCCCGACAATCCGAGATCATAAATACTGTCTTTGTAAGTAATATTCGTGATATATCCGCCTCCATCGGTAAAAACAATGCGACTATCGGCTGCTGCAATATCCTCTATTATCTTGCTAACAAGTACGCTATCTTCAGAAAAACGATAACCCCATGCAAAAGCAATTTCAGGACTGCACCAATTAACAATAAAGATACTTTGATTGCTTCCTTCCCCCACCCAAAACAAGATATCTTCAAAAGATATGTCGTTAGAAATAACTTTATTGGGTTTACTTACAGGAGTTATAACGATATCCCATACATATACCCAATTGGTATCGGAAATACCGCAAGACTCGTCTCCAAACTCAACAATATCTTCATTGTGAATATATTGTGACCCAACTCCGGTAGCTGCTCCTTCATTGACATTGTACATCCAAAAATCGCCCGACAATCCGAGATTATAAACACTATCTTTGTAAGTAATATTCGTGATAAATCCGCCTCCATCGGTAAAAACAATGCGACTATCGGCTGCTGCAATATCCTCTATTATCTTGCTAACGAGTACGCTATCCTCAGAAAAACGATAACCCCATGCAAAAGCAATTTCTGGGCTGCACCAATTAACAATAAAAATACTTTTATTGCTTCCTTCCCCTACCCAAAACAAGATATCTTCAAAAGATATGTCATTGGATTTTAAAACTTGACGGTTTGTAATACTTGATGATTGTGCTAATGAATGCTGCAAACTAATGCCGGCAATGACCGCTAAAAAAATTGTTCTTAATTTCATTTTTTTTGATTTTAATTGTTATTTAATTATTTTATTTAAAATTGATAAATTATTTTTCCTTGATATTGTCTCCCCGCCATGGGATAATTTCGTATAATTTCATATTGTTTATTCGTAAGATTCAGTATTTCAAGACGTAAGTTAATAGCAGAAGCCTTTATTTTAAAACTTCTATACAGTGCGATGCTGTGTTCGGTGTAAGGCTGCAAACTGTTTTCAACTATATTTTGCCTTAGCACATAACGCTTCCCTGTGTATAATAATGAGTAAGATACATTAAGGTATTTTGTTTTTAAAGCCACAATTCCCGATGCCGTATGCAAAGGTGTGTACGGAATTTGATGTTTGTAAGACTTTGAGTTTTTATCGCTTATATCAATAGATTGCTGAAATGTATAATTAATAACCGTTTCTACTTTTAGATGTTTAACAATTATATTTTCAAGAAAAACTTGCACATCGACACCTGTAATAGCCACTTTTCCAAAATTCAACATCGACCATACAAAAAGATTTTTATTGGGTATTGCTACAATTTTATCTTTCACTTGATTATAATAAACATCGGTAGAGATAGAAAAATAAGGGAAAGACGAATGTAAGTATTTTGAAAAAGAAAGTCCGAAATTGACTTGGTCTATGTTTTCAGGACGCAAATCAAGATTTCCAACCAATCTGTAATACAAATCATTAAATGTTGGCATACGGAAAACATGTTTATAAGAACTACGAATATACCACTCTTCTTTTGCAATTGGTTGATAAGATAATTGAACGGCAGGCGTCCATTTATGAGTGTTTTTTTCTACCGTATTGCTTGCATTCCAATCGTAAAAATAATTGTGCAATATCGTCGCCGATAAAGAAATTTTTCTTTGCTCAAACAATGCCGACAATGCAGTGAAAACACCCAAGCGAGAAGGATTGACAAAGTCTTTCATATTGGTACTCATAGTGCTATAAGACACATCATTCGACAAGGAAGTAGAAAAACAAGGAATAGGATTATACAAAAGAACTTGAGAAGTATATATTTCGCGTTGCCAATAGTGGTTGTCTATTTCTCTTTCTCTGTTTAAGTAATTGGAATCCAAATAGCGTAAAAATGCATAATTCCATTTTACATTGGATTGAAATCGGAATTTTTTGTTCATAACATTCTCATAATGTGTTTGTACAAAAAGATTTTCTTCCCACATACGTTGTGGCAAAGCAGTATTATAAAAAATAACAGCTCCCGGCAAACCCTGCTCCGAACGATAATAAAAAACATTCGTAGACAGCTGTTGCTTATCGTTTATCACGCCATAAACAGCGAGCTTTAGTCGTAGCAGCTGCATATCCGAATCTTGACGCCTTTCACGAATTACGTTATTTCCATTTTGCATTTGAAAAGGATAATTCCCTTTATGGTAAAGATATTCTGCCGAAAACGAGGTAGACACACGCTTGGAAATTTTATTTTCAATAAGAACAAAAGGTTGAAGTAAAGCAAAAGAACCTGCACGAAATGAAAGTTTTAAATTTACTTTTTTCAAACTATCAAAACAAGGTTTCTGAGTCGTAAGTTGCAATATATTCGCCGCTGCAAGCAAGCGAGCCGACTGATAAATATTAACGATATTGGCGTTTGTCAAACAAATTTCATCAATGTTTTCAATGGAAAAACGACCAATATTAATTTGCCCCGTCTGATAGTCGGAAACGAGGAATCCATCGTAAGCGATTGCCGTATGATTAGCACCTAAACTTCTAACCGACACGGTTTTAATTCCGCCTACTCCTCCATAATCTTTGATAAAAACACCCGAAAGACGTTTCAACACATCCGAAAGCTGAAAAGCCGGCATACTTTCTAAAAAAACGCTGTCCATTTTTTGTATGCCCGATTTTTTATCGCTATCAACGGGACGTTTATCTACGACGGTTATTTCTTGTAAAGTTTTGGATAAAGCACTATCAATCTGAGCTTCAATAGTAAAACTAACACTCAAAAAGAGCAGCAAGAAAATATTATGTTTTTTAACAACCCACATAGTTACTTTTAATGTTCCATCGACTTCAAAAATAATTGCATTCAAAATCTTTGGAAAAATAAAACTCTATGTAGCGATTTTTAAAACATACAGCTCTTTCCTCGAAAGCCTTTGAACGCTCATTTGGCAGGTCTTCTGACTTACTCCTGTTTTGAACGCCTTCCCATTTCTAAGTGCAGAAACAGTGGCAAGAATTTTTCAAAACATTTTAAAGAGCTTACAGCAGCGGGACTGTCAAGGATTTACACCTTGTTCCCTTTTCATCATACACCTTTTCAGGCTTAAGAACCAAATGCAATGCAAAAGTATAACTTTTTTCAACATCTTTAACAAAAGGAATTGAAATATTTTTTAATATTTTAACATTACTGATAATGAAGTAAATAAACGATTTAAAACAATGCTGTTATCAAAATCAAACAATTATTTATAAAGGAAAAAGAAAAAGTTCAGCATTTTATCGGACAGCAAAGAAAAAAGTAAGAAATACTAAAACAACTTACTTCTCTATCCAATCGCCATTTTGTCGAATCAATTCTATTAGCTTATCAATAGCTTCATTTTCATCTATATTTGATAAGATAAGTTCTTGTCCTTTGTATAAACTAATGCGTCCTTTCCCGCTACCTACAAATCCGTAATCCGCATCAGCCATTTCGCCCGGTCCATTGACTATACAGCCCATTACTCCTATTTTTAAGTTGCTGAGATGAATGGTTTTTTCTTTGATTTTCTTTAATACTTCTTCTATATTGTAATTGGTACGTCCGCAAGAGGGACAAGCTATGTATTCGGCTTGACTGTGTCGCAATCCACATGCCTGTAAAATATACAAAGACAATTGATAAAGTTTTTCGTTTGAAAAAGCTCTATTAACCAACCATATCCCATCTACAAAACCGTCAACTGCCATACTGCCTATATCGCCGCTGATAGTAGCATAATAGCTTTCCCAATCCGTTTCGTCAGAGATGAATTTCCATATTATCGGGTTATGATAGTCTTTTTCTATCATTTGATTGACGTATTGTCTAAAGAAAAAAAGTTCATCGCTTTGATTGACTTCAAAAACAACTATATCACTTGGTTTTACATCAAATTCATCCTTGTATTTAACTGTTTTATAATTAAGCAGTTTTTGCTCTTCCATATCTTCCGTTAACAAATCAGTATGAGCGGAAACAACGATAGTTGCATTGCTCGATTTGTCAATCGGAAAAGTTGTTCGTTTGGTGTAAATGTAAGGATTATAATTGATTTTACGGCTTAATTTATCCGACAATTCGGTGGACTGTAATTTTCTATCGGCAAGAATTTTAGCAAAAGGAATTTCATTAACAGGCGATTCCGTAAGAGAAACACGAATAGTGTCGCCAATTCCATCGGCTAATAAAGGCAGTATTCCCACAGCCGATTTTATTCTTCCATATTCTCCGTCGCCCGCTTCGGTAAGCCCGATATGTATGGGGTAATTCCATGCTTTTTCGTCCAATAGGACAACCAATAAACGAACAGCTTGCAGCATTATTTTCGGATTGCTTGCTTTCATGGACAAGACCAAATTATGAAAATCAAAATCATTACAAATACCCACAAATTCCATTGCCGACATTGCCATGCCAAGCGGTGTATTGCCATATAAATGAATGATTCGCTGAGATAAAGAGCCGTGATTAATACCGATTCTAATAGCGGTTCCGTTTTGCTTACAGATACGCAACAAAGGATGCAAACGTTCGCTTACTTGTTCAATAAACAAATGAGTCGTATCGTAGGAAGCGTATAATTTTTCCGTTTTTTTATCGATATAATTTCCCGGATTAATACGTACTTTTTCCACATAATGAGCAGCTATCTCAGCTACTTTAGCATTGAAATGCACATCAGCAATAAGTGGAACTCGGCAATGCCTTTCAGTGAGTTTTTTTCTGATATTGGGAAGATTATTAGCATCTTTTATGCTGGGAACCGCCAATCGCACATACTCGGCTCCTGCATTGTATAAATCAATAATTTGTTGCACACATTTATCCGTATCAAGCGTCGAAACGTTTGTCATAGATTGTATGCGTATAGGGTATTCACCGCCCATGCAAAGCCCGCCGATATTGACGGTTTTTGTTTTTCTAGGTCGGTAAACAAAAGGCGAATCATTATAAAAATTCATATTTTGTATATCTATATGATTCTGCTTCATTGTTTTGGTCTTAAAAAAACATTTTCCGTAAAAGGCAATGCTTCTACGGAAAATAGTTCATGTTAGTCTTGTATTTATTTTTATTTAAAAATCAATTTTCCTTCTTTTTCATTGAGTTCGTAATCGCCGAATTCTTCAATGAATTTTTCTTTACCTATTACAATTGTTTCTTTCAAACCTTTAATAATAATTGCTTCAACGTTTTCAAGCACTTCGTCCCCTACTTGTAAGGTGTTAAAATAAACGATAGATCTATCGATAATAGTTCCGTCTTTATCGTCAATTGCTTTTTCTTTTAAATCGAAGTCGCCTACTGTAAAAATAGCTTCTTTTAAGAATTTCATTGCTTGGTCATAAGATATTTTTACCGTATCCGAATTGTTTTCTATTAAGAACTTAAAGGTTTTGCTATTCACATAACATGTTCCACGCGGACTTCCATTCACCATATCAATCGGAATGGAATTTTCCGTAATAATTTTCACTCTTCCTTCACCTGAGGCTACAGGTTTCACGCCTGTTTTAGGCACATAGTCATCGCGTAAAATAAGAAATTCGGTACGACGGTTCAAGTCGTGAGCTGCTTCTTGTTGATTTCTAGGAAGTGCATTGATATATTCAGGAGTCAACACGGTTCCTTTTTTAAACGTAATTCCTCTTGAAACAATATCTCTTTCTAATTTACGAGGAATACGCTCTCCATAACCTTTAGCTACTAAACGTTCGGGGTCTATTCCGAGAGAATCAACTAAGAAGTTAACACAAGATTGAGCACGACGTTGCGATAAGGTGTCGTTTGTCATAGGAATAGGTCTTACGTCGGTATGAGAACGTAATTCTATAACAAAAGTAGGGTTATCAACCATAATTTTATACAAACCCATTAAAGAATCTTGGTATTGAGGTAGTAAATACCATTCCGCTAAATCGTATAAAATATCGGGTAATAAAACAGGCTCTTTAGGTATAGGATTGATAATAAAATCACGTCTTAAGTCTTTACTTTCCGTTAATCCTACGGTTGTTTCTCTTCCTTTACTGTTTTCATTTTCATAATAACCTGTTTTTTGTACGTTCATATCGTAAGTTACATTCATCAAGATTTTCAGTTTATCAAAATGATAATAGCCTCTTATGTCCGTTTTTGTTTTATAAGAAGTTCCATCCGTTCCTACTATAGTTACCGTTGCACCGTCAACATACTGACGTGTTACACTATCTTTTACAAAACCTGAAAGAGTAAACATAATGGGTCTTAATTTAAAAATCCATATATCGTCTTCTCCTCTTCCTCCGGGTCTATTGGATGTAAAATATCCTTTTTCTATGTATGGAAATCCCGTTAAATTATCAAGTACTACCGAATTATCAAAAATAATTCCATAATCATCTGCTTCCGAATTGATAGGATATTTTAAGTTTTCGGCTTTTGTCCATCCGTCTTCTCCTTCTTTATGAGAAACAAAAATATCGTAACCTCCCAATCCCACATGACCTTTTGATGCAAAATACAAACTCGTATCATTAACAAGAGTTGGGAACATATCATGGTCATAGCTGTTTACATTGCTTCCCAAATTAACGGGAGTATCAAACGGTCTGTTTTTTTTCGAACGAGTTGCTTTCCAAATATCATAACCTCCCAATGTACCCGGCATATCAGAGACAAAATACAAGGTTAATTCATCGTCTGTTATTGCAGGATGAACATAATCAAAACTATCGGGTCCTAATTCTATCATTTGAGGTTCATCCCAAGACCTTCCCTTCTTTTGTGCTTGATATATTTTACAATAAGAAATGGTCTTTTTCTCATCTAAACATCTTGTAAAATAAATAGTTGTTCCTTTAGGATTAAAAACGGCTTCTCCTTCATTGGCAGGAGAATTAATAATTCCGGCATCTTCAAAAGATACGGGATTAGTCCATTCTCCGGGGAAATCAACTTTTTTACTTTTTGGGCGATTAGAAACATAAAGATCCGAAAATGATTGACCCGACCAAGCATCCTCTTTTTTTCCGGTACTTCCTTCTCTTGAAGAAGTAAATACAATTTGGTTTTGCTTATTCGGCACTCCCCACATGGGCGACCAGTCGCTACGAGGCGTATTGAAACGCTTGAAATTCTCCACTTCATGACGTGTCGGATTGTTAATCCATTCCGGCGCTATTTTACAAGCTTCAATACGTCCTGCTATACGCGGATCGTCAGGTTTTGCTTTTTGGTAATTCTCATAATATTTTAAAGCCGTAGGATAATCTTTCTCTGCACGAAATATATCAGCTAAACGCAAATATATCAACGGATTATCTTTTTGATAATTTACTTTTTCCAAACGCAAATATTGTTGTTTAGCTTGTTTGGTTCTTCCCGACATGATATAACACTCTGCCATACGGAACATAATTCTACGCTTTTCTACAGGATTTCTTTTGACCTTTCCATAGGCTTTTTTATACATTTCTGCTGCCAAATTGTATTGAAATGTATTGAATGCCTTGTCAGCATCGGCAGCAACTCCGGCTTTTTGTGCGTAAGTAGTAAAACATACAGATAGCGATAACAAGCTAAAAACAAAGACCTTACATATTTTTATCATGATATTATTCCATTTAATTTCTAATTTGCTAAAATAACAAAAAAAAACATATATTTTGCATTTTTATACAAAATATTTTATAAAACAGATTGCTTTACACATTTTATGATTTTTAAACATTTAATTAACAATATTTTAATTGAAACGTATAGCATCAACAATTTGAATTTTACGAGCAACAAAATAAGCCGGGAATAGTAAAACAAACAAACTGATTGAGAAAACAACTCCATTGACCAATAATAAATGCTGCCATTCAACACTTATGGGAACGTAAGACATATAATAATTTAAGGGATCCAGTGCAATTAAATGATAAGTGTATTGAATGTAACACAATAGCAATCCTACTCCATTGCCTATTAGCATTCCTTTTAGTAAAATATTTCCGGTAATATTCAGGAAAACATTTCGAATACTCACATTATTACATCCTATTGTTTTCAGTATTCCTATGGTTGGAATTTGCTCTAAAATCATGGTTAATTGAGTAGACATTAAAGAGATACAAATAACAATAATTATCAGTATTAAAATCACCAAAATATTTTGGTCGAACAAACCTATCCAATTGAAAATATCTTTATTACGACTAACAACGCTTTGAGCAATTAAATCATAGGGAATAATAGCATTAATGGCATGGGTACTTACTTCCAACTGATTAAAATCTTTTAAGGTAATCTCAAATCCATCTATTTGACTATCTGTCCAATCATTTAATTTCTGTATATGTTTTATATCACAAAAAGCGATGGATTTATCATAATTAGCCATATCTGTTTGATAGATACCAACCACTTTTAAAACACGCTGACGAGGCGGATCTTGCACAAAATAAAGTTGCATTTTACTGCCGATATCTAAGTGTAGCCTATTAGCAATTGTTTGTGAAATCAGCACTTCATTGGAAGTAAGGCTATCGTTCAGGTTTAATAAACGTCCCTTTTTTAAATTCTTCTGAAAAAACTCCAAGTCATACCCTACCCCAACTCCTTTTAAAACAATTCCATCTATTTCATTTCTAACCTTTACAATACCGGCTTTCATAGCATAGACTTGTATATGTTTTACATTGTTTAAAGCGGTAATTGCCGATAAATAAGCCGGTTCTTTATCAATAGGCGTTTTTTTATAGGATTCGTTATTGTCATTATAGCTAATCTCAACATGAGAGCCAAATCCGATTATTTTATCACGTATTTCTTTCCGGAAACCCGTTGTAATTGCAAAAACCAATATCAATACGCAAACACCTAATGCAACGCTACAAACGGATATCGTAACTATCGGTTTTGAAAAACGATTTTCTTTGTTTTTAACGATTTTTCGTGATATAAAATTACTAAGACTCATTCTTAAATTTTTATTTCAACCAAATAGTAAAACCGGTTTTAATAACCGGCGATGTTAATACATTTTCATCCGGACGATTGGAAATATTATATAAAATCAATACGTAAACAGCAAACTTATTGGTACTTTTTTGATAAAAACCTCCTCCAAGCAACAGATTATTAGACCATAAACGATGAGGGTCCATTACATTCTTTTTCCAAAAATTATCATAATTTAATAATTGATATTCAGCATGTACACATAAAAATTTCAGAAAATAAGCCTCTGTAAACACACTCCCGCCTGCAATATGAGATGATGCAATAGAAGCATTTGTTACATCTCTAAAATGATAAAACATATAGGTAAATCCTAAACCGGCAGCAAACCAATCCACAGGATGATACGCTATATGAGGCGATAATTCTATATTGATAATAGAGGGTGTAAACGATAGCCCAAAATTTCCACCTACCGAAAGTTTACTTAGCCAGTCGTAATATCTGATTTTAGAAGTGTCTTTTACTATCGGAGATTTATAATAGGTAACATCATCGGATTGAGCCTGTAAAGCAGGAAAGTGATAAAACACAAAAAACAGTAAAACAACGATATATTTATAAGACTTCATTATTAATATTAATATGTAATTATTTAACGTAGATTAAAAAAAAATGTTATATTACTATATTGCAAAATAGATAAAAGCTGTCTGATACAATTTTTTATACTAAATTTTCTTTTTTATCTGACAAATAATGAAAAGAAAAAAGAATAAGATGGGAAACTAACAAGTAGATTGATTAATTTTGATTTTTATCGGTTAATGGTAAAAATTAATAAAAAACTCTCCTTGTTATAACAATATTTTGTATTTTTGCACTAAAATAATTTTTTATAATAATAAATTAAAATAACAAGTGAGAAAATTTACTAATACATCATTGATTTTTTCTTTATTATTTTACATTGCTACTGCTTATGCACAAAAGAATTCCATAGAAGTAACCGGTAGCCTTTTCAATCAGCTAATAAAAACAAGCGTTGATTGTGAATTAGCTAAACTAATGCTAAGCCAATCCGACGATTCATCTGTAGTTGATTTATTTGATAGTTATAAAAATCAACCTTTAAACACACAAACACTTGCCGATATCTACTTCGATTATTCTGCCGATGTTGCCACCTTATATTTTTTACAAAGGATTTATCAATATCCTCAAAATAAAGAAATACAAGACAGCTATTATCATTACATCAATCAATTGAATAACAACAATCCGAACAATTTGTTGTCGTGTTTAAAACAGTATTATATTGTTTTTATTCCGGGATTTGCCTATAAAGATTTTCCAAGTACGGGTGCTAATTTTAAACGACAACGTAAATTATTAACATCTTACGATATAGATAATTGTCTTATTAAAACTAAACAATGGGATGCGGTAGAAGTTAATGCTGAAATAATAGCAGAACAACTGAAAACTATTTGTCAACATCACGACAATATTATCCTTATAAGTGCCAGCAAAGGTAGTTTAGAAACAGCAGTTGCAATAAGTGAATTGCTCGATAAACAAGAGTCTGAAAATATAAAAGCGTGGATTAGTGTCGCGGGTATATTAAGAGGTTCCCCTATTGCCGATTATTTTCTAACTCCATCTAAATCATCTCTTTCCAAATTCTTTCTTTTTACAAAAGGAAAAAGAATAAATACACTCCAATCAATGAGCTATAGAGAAAGAAGAAAAACTTTTGACAATTTCACTTTTCCTCAACACATTAAAATTATTCATTACCTTGCCGCACCCTTGGCATCACAAATACGCCATAAAATTAAAAACCGCTACAACTATATGTTGCCTTTAGGACCCAATGACGGCATTATGCCCTTAGCAGATCAAATTTGCGGTAAAAGTTTCATTATTTCAGAATTAGGTTGTGATCATTATTTCAAGCATCCCGATATTGATGTTAAGAGCTTGTCTATTCTATTATGCTGTGTTAAATCAATTGAAAATTAATATACTATAAAATCTGTGAAACAATAATTATTATGAGAAAAATATCATTTACATTCATCGTTTTGTTTTTAATTACACAAAAACAATTTGCTCAATTTGTACAAGAACCCCTTCCCTACCCTTATGATGCCCTTGAACCTTATGTAGATGCACAAACCATGCAAATACATTACGGCAAACATCACCTTGCTTATATTAACAATCTAAACGCAGGGTTAAAAGCCATCAATATGGAAAAAAAGACAGATATAATAGACATTTTAAACCATGTATCTTCTTATAATGTCACTATCAGAAACAATGCC
>JAAYQB010000077.1 GCA_012519525.1 Bacteroidales bacterium
ACATAGAGGTAATCCTTATTCTTTTTGGACAATATTTGCTTTTTTTTCCTTTTTTTATGCTCTCTTAGTTGTTTTACTAAACAATGGATTTAGTTGGCAGTATATTACGGTTAACTTGTTGTCTATGATGTTTATTATTTATCCTGCTCAACTTTTTCAACGAAAGATATTTCCGAATTTTAAATGGAAAAAACTCAAACAAAATGAGAGAGGAGAATATGTATTTTAACCATTGCTGTCCGATAGAACTTTTTTAGGCAAATAAAATCAGGGCTGATTCCAAACAATGGATTCAGTCCTTTTAATCAATTTTGCAATTTTAAAAATAATAACCTATGAGTAAAAGCATACATTATCGGACAGTAATGAAAAATGATACATATACCTAATGAACCAAAAGAAAATATTAGTACTTTTGTAATCTAAAATTAAAGATAATTATAAATTAAAAAATAAAGTAATATGAGAAAATTAAATTTGGTTTTACTAACAGCCATCGCAGGATTAATAATGTTATGTATCACAGCGGTAAAGGCACAAAACATGAATAACTACATTACCCTTAATGTGCAACAAGGGGAGTGGATAAGTCTTAGTTTTGCGACAGGTACTGCTAATACTGCCGTAAAGGTAGTTAGCGGTACAACAGATACTACTTTTTATGTTAATAGAGACTGGACGGATGATATAAGCTACTACGCACAGTCCGACACTATGATAGTTTATGGGGATGTAAGAAGTTTTAGTTGTGCCAATAACGGAACTAAGATAATAGGACTTAATGCTTCTAATAATAATACGAGCTTAAAAGAATTGTATTGTGATAGAAATTCTCTTTCTACTTTAGATGTTAGTGGATTTACGGCTATACTTGCTTTGTCTTGCTTTGATAATAAACTTTCTTCTTTAAACCTTAGTGGGCTTGCAACTCTGCAATTTTTGGCTTGCAATAAAAATTCTATTTCTTCTTTAGATATTAGTGGGCTTACGGCTTTAAGTTATTTGGCTTGTGAAGGGAATCAGCTTTCTGCTTGCGGATTGGATAGTCTTTTCCATCAATTGCCAATAAGACCTAAATATAGTAAAGGAGAGATATACATTAAGGATGGAACAGAGACAAATCCCGGCACTTCTTCTTGCCGTGATACAATAGCTACCAATAAATTTTGGGATGTGTTAGATTTTAATGGTGGTCATGAAAATAGTATACCGATTAAAAACACAACTTATGCTTGCCCGTACTTTACAGGCATAAAAGAAATAAAACAGGATAACATCATTGCCCGTCTTTATCCCAATCCTGTTAGTGGTATGCTCTATATAGAAAGTAGTGCCGAGGTAAATAGGATAGAAATTTATGATGTGCTTGGTTGCCGACAACTTATCGCCACTTACAGCAATAAGATAGACTGTAGCACCCTCAGTGCCGGCATCTACATTCTCAAACTTACCACCTCACAAGGCAATCTTATAAAGAAGTTTGTGAAGGAATAACGATTTTTTTTCTTTACCTAAATAAAAAGAAATAAATAAAAATACTATTTTTGCAAAAGAAATAATTAAAAAATGCACTTAACCTACAACGCAATAAGCTCGCTTTAGAGGGGTTGTTAGTGGACGCTGAGGCTTGGTTACTGAGCTTGTCGAAGTACTCGAAGCGTCCATTCGTAATTTTTAATTGTTAATTCGTAATTGTTCATTCTTTTCAACCGCAAAGAACGCAAAGA
>JAAYQB010000007.1 GCA_012519525.1 Bacteroidales bacterium
AAACGATGACCGAAATACCTTATGCTATCCCAAGCGATGGAACGGTCAACGTAAAGATAATGAGCGTTAGCGGACAAGTATTGTATCAAAAAGAGATACAAGCTACAGCCGGCAATCACAGTCTTGTAGTAGATATTGATTTCTTATCCAATGGTATCTATTACTACAGCATGGGATATGCAGGTAGAACAATCGTTAAAAAAATGACAGTTAACAAATAATAAAATTTTTCATTTAACAACAAGGTTATTTTTGTAGAGGATGCTCAAAAAAAGAGCATCCTCTTTTTTTATTTCTTCCGCTTACTGAGCCTGTTGAAGTAGTCGAAGCGTCAATTCGTAATTCGTAATTGTTTATTCTACCTTTTTAGCATACTACCTAATATCATCACTACTTAGTGTAATACTTACGGCTTCGATTTTTCCACCGATTGGCGGGTTCAGTTTACGTATTTTAACCTCTACATGCTTAATTTGAGGAAATTGTTGTTGAATTTTAACAATGATTCGATAGGCTATATTTTCTAATAATAAGGAAGTTTTTTTCAGTTCTTGTTGTATTAATAAATACACTGTTTGGTAATTGATGGTTTTACTCAATTCATCTTCTTTTGCTGCAGTTATTATGTCGCATTCCAAGCAGCAATCTACAGTAAAATTAGTCCCTATTTTACGTTCTTCTTCATAGCACCCATGATGTGCGTAAAAGTGCATATTCTCTATTTCAATTTTTGCCATAACTTTTTTTTTACGTGTGCAAAAGTACATTTTTTAGTTGAATAAAATTCAAAAAAACGATATTTTTATTGTTTTATATCATAATTTTTTCTATTTTTGCTACAGATTGTAAGAATTCTTAAAAGAATGAATATGAATGAAGTAAACCTAGAAGGAATAGAAAAACAAAACGGTAATTATACAGCAGAAAATATACAAGTTTTAGAAGGTTTAGAAGCCGTACGCAAACGTCCTGCTATGTACATAGGCGATGTAGGTGATCGAGGACTTCATCATTTGGTTTATGAGGTGGTTGATAACTCTATTGATGAAGCACTTGCAGGTCATTGCGATAAAATAGATGTAATTATTCATAAAGATAATTCTATTTCGGTACAAGATAATGGACGAGGTATTCCGACCGACTTGCATGAAAAAGAAAATAGGTCTGCATTGGAAGTTGTATTAACAGTGCTACATGCAGGAGGAAAATTCGATAAAGGCTCTTATAAAGTTTCGGGAGGTTTGCACGGTATAGGGATTTCATGTGTTAATGCTTTAGCAAAGAAATTAAAAGTAGAGGTCTTTCGAGAAGGGAAGCATTTTATGCAAGAATATGAAACGGGAGACCCTTTGTATCCTGTTAAAGAAGTAGGACCCACCGATAAAAGAGGAACTTATATGTGGTTTTTACCTGATTATAGTATTTTTGTTGCAAAAGAGTATAAATTTGAAACTCTTGCAACTCGTTTACGTGAATTAGCTTTTTTGAACAAAGGAATTACATTAACCATTACCGATGAAAGAGTAAAAGAAGATGATGGGAACTATTTAACACAAAGTTTCTATTCGGAAAAAGGCTTAATTGATTTCATTAATTATTTAGATGGTAACAGAGAAAAATTAATAGAAGAGCCTATTTATATGGAAGGCGAAAAATCGGATGTTCCTGTCGAAATAGTGATGCAATACAATACGGCTTATTCTGAAAATTTGCATTCTTATGTCAATAATATCAACACACATGAAGGTGGAACTCATTTAACGGGATTCCGAAGAGGTTTGACGCGTACTTTAAAAAAATATGCCGATGACCAGAAGCTATTGGAAAAACTTGAAAAGCAAAAAATAGAAATTAGCGGAGATGATTTTCGAGAAGGACTAACGGCAATCATATCTGTGAAAGTTGCAGAACCACAGTTTGAAGGTCAAACTAAAACTAAGTTGGGAAATAGCGAAATAGAAGGGGTGGTTAGTCAATTAGTCAGCGAAATGCTTACTTATTATTTGGAGGAACATCCCAAAGAAGCGCGTAATATAGTTGACAAGGTAGTTTTAGCGGCTACAGCGCGACATGCGGCACGTAAAGCACGCGATCTTGTTCAACGTAAAAATGTATTATCAGGTTCAGGTTTGCCGGGAAAACTTTCCGATTGTTCGGATAAAGATCCTGCTAATTGCGAGATTTTTATTGTGGAGGGTGATTCGGCAGGCGGTACTGCAAAACAAGGGCGTGATAATCGAACGCAAGCCATACTTCCTTTACGAGGAAAGATATTAAACGTTGAAAAAGCAATGCAGCATCGTATATTCGACAACGAAGAAATAAAAAATATTTATACGGCATTAGGAGTTACTGTAGGTACGGAAGAAGACTCAAAAGCACTGAATCTGTCTAAATTAAGGTATCATAAAATAATCATTATGACCGATGCCGATATTGATGGCAGTCATATTGCAACTTTACTTTTAACTTTCTTTTTCCGCTATATGAAAGAGCTTATTGAGCAAGGTTATGTGTATATTGCAACACCGCCTCTGTATTTAGTGAAAAGAGGAAAAGAAGAGCAATATTGTTGGAGCGAAGAAGAAAGAGATGCTATTGTAAGAGCTTATCAAGAACAAGGGAAAGATAAAGGGATTACTATACAGCGTTATAAAGGTCTCGGAGAAATGAATTATGATCAATTGTGGGATACAACAATGAATCCGGAACATAGAACACTGAGACAAATTACCATTGAAAATGCTGCTGAGGCAGACTATGTTTTCTCTATGCTTATGGGAGAAGAAGTGCCGCCTCGTAGAGAATTTATCGAGAGAAATGCTCGTTATGCAAATATAGATGCGTAGTAGAAATATTACAATTTAATACGTATAGACAAGCATATAACCGTCAATTTCTTTATAAAACAGACGATGTTTTTGTTCAAAATCATGGGTTTTTATAGAAATAAAAGAAGATTTTTGCGGATTATAAAAGTCAAATGCTTGTAACAATAAATGTTCGCTAAATAAAGGTTCTTTATCGGAATACATTTTATAAAGACATTCTTTAGCCCCCCAATACACATGTAGCAGTTGACTATCTTTCAAATTAACGGTATTCATTTCTAAAGGAGTTAGAAATCGAGATGCTAATGCGGGCATACGTTCTGAAATTTTTTCAATATCAATGCCTACCAAATGGGTTGGAGAAACAAAAGCCGAAGCATATTTTCCGGAATGAGAAACGGAAATATGTGCCGTATTGTTTTCTAAAAAAGGTTTTCCTTTCGAATTGTAAACAATGGAAATATCTTGTTCGAGAAGATGTCTTAATAAGACACGGTATGCTAAGCCTTGTGTACGTTTTTTTTCGTTTTTTATAGTGTCGAAATACAATTTATCCGCATCCGATAGCGAATACAATGTTAATAATGTGTCTTCATCTTCAGTGATTTCCCATATTCCCCATTTTCCAACACCTTTAATAACTTCGACAAGACTGATAGGCATGACCGTGATTATTTAACCGTACTACCGTTTTCTGTAGGATGGATAGGGGAGACCAAACACAATTCCCCTTTTGAATTTTCAGCCATGAGTATCATTCCTTTGGAATGAATTCCTTTGATTTCTTTTCCTTCCAAATTAATCAGCATAATGACTTGTTTGCCGATTAGTGCTTCCGGCTCATAAAATTCGGCGATACCGCTAACGATGGTACGTTGATCAATACCTGTATCAACTTTTAATCGGATGAGTTTTTTTGTTTTTGCTACTTTTTCAGCTTCCAATATTGTACAAGTACGAATATCCATTTTCTGAAAATTATCGAAAGAAATGGTTGCTTTTTGGGGAGTAACCGAATGGGTTGTCGTTTGATTTTCGTTTTTACTTTTATGTAATTTTTCTATTTGAGCTTCAATGCTTGCATCTTCAATTTTATCGAATAATAGTTGTGGTTCGTTGATAATGTGATTATCGGGGAGTAGCGTATTGCTTCCGGCTTTTTGCCAATCTAATTTCGGCAGATTCAATAAATTTCTTAATTTAGTAGCGGTAAATGGAAGAAAAGGTTCGGACAAGATGCTTAAATTAGCGCTTATTTGTAGTGCGATATTTAAAATAGTTTGAACTCTTTCAGGATTGTCTTTGAACAACTTCCATGGTTCCATATCGGTCAAATATTTATTGCCTAAGCGAGCAAGATTCATTAGCTCGGAAAGTGCTTCTCGGAAATGATATTTTTCGATATTTCGTCCGATAAGTTCGGGATATTGCGATAAGGCATGGATAACGGCTTTATCTTCGTCAATAAGATGAGTTATCGGAGGAATTTTCCCATTAAAATATTTATGAGTAAGAACCATAGTCCTATTGATAAAATTGCCGTAAACGGCTAATAATTCGTTGTTGTTTTTGGCTTGAAAATCTTTCCAAGTAAAATCATTGTCTTTTGTTTCGGGAGCATTGGCAGTTAATGTATAACGCAACACATCTTGTTTGTCTTTAAAATCGACCAAGTACTCATGCAACCAGATTGCCCAATTTTTAGAGGTAGATATTTTATCGTTTTCTAAATTCATAAATTCGTTAGCGGGGACATTATTAGGGAGTATGTAAGCACCGTTTGCTTTTAGCATTGCCGGAAAAATAATGCAATGGAATACGATATTATCTTTTCCGATAAAATGCACAAGTTTAGTGTCGTCCGATTTCCAATAAGGTTCCCATTCTTTGTGTTGACTTAAAGCCCATTCTTTGGTAGCAGAAATATAACCTATTGGAGCATCGAACCAAACATAGAGTACTTTTCCTTCCGTATTAGGGAGTGGAACTTTTACACCCCAATCCAAATCTCTTGTAACGGCACGAGAACGTAATCCCATATCAATCCAAGATTTGCATTGTCCGTATACGTTGGGTTTCCAATCGTTTTTATGTTCTTCTAAAATCCATTGACGGAAAAAACTTTCATAGTCTTCCAATGGTAGAAACCAGTGTTTTGTATCTTTCATAATAGGTTTGCTACCGCTTAATACGGAAACAGGATTGATTAAATCGGTAGCATTTAAACTTGTTCCGCAAACTTCGCATTGGTCGCCATAGGCTTTTTCGTTACTACAGTGCGGACAAGTTCCTGTGATGTATCTATCGGCTAAAAATTGTTGTGCTTCTTCGTCGTAATATTGTTGTGTTGTTTTTTCGATGAATTTATTCTTGTTATATAATTCGGTAAAAAAAGTAGATGCTGTTTCGTGATGTACGGCATTGGAGGTGCGAGAATAAATATCAAAACTAATTCCAAATTCTTCAAAAGAATTTTTGTTCATACGATGGTAATAATCGACAATAGCTTGAGGAGTAGTATTTTCGTTGCGAGCTTTTATGGTAATAGGAACTCCGTGTTCGTCGGAACCTCCGATTAATACAACTTCATCTCTCATCGAGCGTAAATAGCGAACATAGATATCGGCAGGGACATAAACCCCTGCTAAATGACCGATGTGTAAAGGACCGTTTGCATAAGGAAGTGCAGTAGTTACGGTATATCGTTTAAATTTATTTTCTGTATATGCCATGAGAATCAGTTGTTTATTATAAATTAAAAATACTTATTTAAAAAATACAAATGTACAAGATTTTTTTAAATGGATTTAATTAATGAAAAAACAATTTTTATATTGAAAAAAAACCTATTTTCGCATAACATAATAAGAAGGGAAATTTTAAGTATTAGAAGAAAAATATATAAAGAAAATGAAGAGGTTGGCTAAAAATATCATTTCTTTGATAGCAGGAATTGTATTACTATTGGCTTTTAGTATGATTCCAATTGATATTCATAACTTTGCTTTTCCTACTAATTTGTTTTTATTGTTAGGTTTAATTTATTTTTCTCTACTTGCAGGAAGATTGTCTGAAAGATTTAGGTTTTTATCTTCTAGAAAAGCAGCTTTACTGAGTACGATTGCTGTTATTTTGCTGATGATAATACATTGGTTGTTTTATCACCGACAGATTTTTATAGGAAGCAAACTGCCGATTGTATTGTACGATTTTTCGAGTTCGGCTTTATTTATTTTTACTTGGATGTTTTTTTTGTTAGTGTTGGGAGCTGTTATAGCCCGAAGGCTAACGATAGTAAAAGAAAACAACATTAGTTTTTTACTCAATCATATCGGATTATGGATTACACTATCGGTAGGTTTTTTTGGACAAGCCGACAGCTATACATTACAAACAACTTTGGTTCAAAACAATATGACATCGCAGGCTATTACAAAAGAAGGACAATTAATGGAATTGCCTTTTTATATAGGATTACAAGATATTTACTCTGAATTTTATTCAACAGGAGAACCTAAGGCGTTTAATGCTACTATTTTTATTGAAAAGAATAATAAAACAAAACGGAAAACGATAGCTGTCAATCATCCTTATCGCTATAAAAGCTATGACATTTACTTAATGAAAGTAGGAAATAATAGTTGTAGAGTACAAATTGTATATGACCCATGGCGTTACATTGTTCTAATGGGTATCATAATAATGATGATGGGAGCTATTTGTTTGTTTTATAATGGAATAAAAACTCTAAAAAAATGATAAACTGGGACAACTTTTATATTTTTGTAATAATTACAATCCTATGTTGGGGAGTAGCTTCTTTATTTTCACTCTTTAGCAATTCATTGAATCGAAGAAAGAATTTTGCTGTCTGTCTTTATATAATTGGAATAATTGCGATGGCTACATTTATTATAGGATTGGGTTTGTATTTGAAGCGTCCCCCTATGCGGACAATGGGAGAAATACGTTTATGGTATGCTTTTTTACTTGGAATAGTCGGACTGATTATTTATTTGCGGTGGAATTTTTCGTGGATATTGTTGTTTACAAGCGTTTTGTCTTCGGTGTTTTTAATCATAAATCTGATACGTCCCGAACTGCATAACCAAACATTAATGCCTGCTTTACAAAGTATTTGGTTTGTTCCTCATGTAATAATATATATGTCGTCTTATGCTTTGTTAGGAGGTTCTTTTTTCATAGCTCTTTATGGTTTAATGAAAAAAAATACAAATTATTTGCATGCATGCGATCAATTAGTTATTGCAGGAACTGCATTTTTTACATTAGCGATGCTGATAGGATCTTTATGGGCTAAAGCAGCTTGGGGGCATTATTGGACATGGGACGCTAAAGAATTATGGGCTGCCATTACATGGATGATGTATTTGTTTTATCTTCATTTTAGAAATTTTAAATCAAAAAGCAATAAAACTTCCTATGTCATTCTTATTATTGCTTTTATTGCCTTACAAATGTGTTGGTACGGAGTAAATATTTTTCCTTCTTTAAAAGAAAGTTTACATTCCTACATCTAAATTTGATAATTGAAGTATTTGATTGTGAATTTCTAAAACTTGGGGAATCTCTAATTTTTTTTCGTTACTGATAATACGAAAATCGTAAGGAGGAATAGTCGTGCCTTGCTTTGACATACGCTCTAAAACAGATAGATGTGTAATGTTGTCTCTTTTCATTACCCTTTTAACGGCAATTTCTTCAGGACAATCAATATAAATGATTTTTGAAAACAAGTGAGCTAAATTACTTTCGTAAATAATGGCAGACTCGAACAGAATATAGGGGCAATGTGTTTTATTTTTACACCAGTTTTCAAAATCTTGTATGACCAAAGGATGTATGATTTTGTTTAATTCCAATAACTTATCGTTATCGTTGAAAACAATGGAAGCCAATGCTTTTTTATCAATGTTTTTATCAATATCTAAAATTTCATTTCCGAATAAAGCGCAAACTTTTTTAACGACATTGGAATCATTATAAAATTTTTTTGCTTCAATATCACTATAATAAACAGGCACGCCAATGCTTTCAAATATACGACATATTGTGGTTTTGCCGCTTCCTATTTTTCCCGTAATACCTATTTTCAGCATAATTTATTTTTTGATGTTAATCCTATTTTTTCCGCTTCTTTCAGCATAAAAAGATATGCTTCCTCGTAGTTATTAGGAATAACACCGTCCAAAATAGCTTCTCTAATGGCGTTTTTTATAATTCCTACTTCTCTACATGCTTGTAAATTAAAAGTATCCATAATCAATTCGCCCGATATAGGCGGTTGAAAATTACGTATACGGTCTTTGTCTTCTATTTCTTTTAATTTTAAACGTACCGACTCAAAGTTTTTCAATAATCTTCTGACTTTGTTTTGATTTTTAGATGTAACATCGGCTTCGCAAAGCAACATTAAATCGTCAATATCGTCGCCTGCATCAAACAGCAAACGCCTTATGGCAGAATCGGTAACATGTTCTTCTATCAAAGCAATAGGACGTAAGTGCAAATAAACCAATTTTTTAACATATTCCATTTTTTCGTTTAAAGGAAGTCGCATTTCACGAAATATTTTAGGAACCATTTTAGCTCCCACCAATTCATGTTGATAAAATGTCCATCCTTGTCCTTCGATGTATTTTTTTGTTTTTGGCTTGCCTACATCGTGTAGCAAGGCTGCCCAGCGTAGCCAAAGATTAGAGGAATGTTCGGATATTTTATCCAATACTTCCAAAGTATGATAAAAATTGTCTTTGTGTTTATTTCCATTAATGGTATCAACGCCTTGCAGGTCGGCTATCCAAGGTAATACTTTGGGTAAAATATCGGTAACATCCATAAGCTGAAACCCGATAGAGGGTTGCTTACATAGTATTATTTTATTTAGTTCTTCGGTAATGCGTTCTTTTGAGACAATTAAAATACGGTGTGATTGCTGTTTGATAGAAAAAAGTGTTTTCGGTTCGATACTAAAATTCAGTTGTGTCGAAAAACGTATGGCTCGCATTATGCGTAGAGGGTCATCGGAAAAGGTAGTATCGGGTTCTAAAGGGGTACGGATAATTTTATTGTTTAAATCATTTAAACCGGAAAAAGGGTCTATAAATTCTCCGTAATTTTTTTCCGATAGAGAAACGGCAAGAGTATTAATGGTAAAGTCTCTTCGATTTTGGTCGTCTTGCAAGCTGCCCTCTTTTACTATAGGATTGCGTGAATCATTGTTGTAAGATTCTTTTCTAGCTCCAACAAACTCTATATCAAATCCTTTATAGTGAAACATTGCCGTTCCGTAATTTTTAAAAACGGCAATTGTTTTTTCGGCAATTCCTATTTTCTCAGCAACAGCTTTTGCCAAATCTATTCCGCTTCCAATAGCTACAATATCAATATCTTTACTTTCTCTTCCGAGAAAAAAATCCCTAACATATCCACCTATCACATAGCTGTCGATTTGCATTTCAACGCTACACGAGTGAATAACATGGAAAATATCATGTTTAAGTAAATCAGATACGGACTGTTTCATAATGATTGCAAAAGTACATCTTTTTTAGATATTGATAGACTATAAGAAGACATCTTCGCTATGATTTTTACGAAATAGAAGATAAAAAAATTATAATTAAAAAGCATTATTGACCGATTCAACTCAAAATCAGCGAATTTATTTCCGTTCATCGGATGAATCAGAGTTGCATTTTTTGAGATACTACCGATTTAACCGCAAAGAACGCAAAAAAACTCTGCGAACTTAGCGCATTCTTTGGGAACTCTGCGGTAAAAAAACAAAAGAGGGATAAATATTTATTTTTTATTGATTAAAACAAATAAAAGTATACTTTTGCAAAACGAAATAATATAAAAAAATGCACTTAGTCTACAACGAAATAAACTCGCAACACGTTGTGAAACAAAGTCTTCTCAACAACCCCTCCCAGCCTCCCCAAATGGGGAGGAGCATGATAGATAGATAGTTGCAAAAAACAACCATTTTTTTCTAAACCAATAAATTTAATTGTATTTTGCAAAACAAAACTCATCGGATGACTCAAAGCCATCGGATGAGTAAATAACGCAACAAACTTATAATACGTTGATAATCACACCCTCCCCATTTGGGGAGGGTAAGGGTGGGGTCAAGATTTGGAGGCAAGGATTGGATAAATATTTATTTTTTATTGATTGAAACAAATAAAAGTATACTTTTGCAAAACGAAATAATTAAAAAAATGCACTTAACCTACAATGCAATCAACTCGCAATACGCTGTAACCCAAAGTCTCCCCATTTGGGGAGATTTAGAGGGGTAATAGGAGGGCAAGGAGAGGTAGTTTGCGGAAACTTTCAGAAAATAATTACATTAAATAAACATTAAATAAAAATTAAGATGATAAAAAAACTGTTTTGTATTGTTGTTGTATTTTTTACTTTAAGCAATAAAGTGTTTTCACAAAACGACACATGTTTGTTGGATTATTTACCCGAATACCGAGTTGTAGACAAAGAATTATATCAGCTATTAGACACTTTAATTAGCAAAGCAGCTAATTATGATGAATTTGTTATGTATAATACGAATTTGTTTGCTATAGTAACTGTTTGGGACACTAATTCGTTTAATTTTCAAATCACACCCCATAGTTATAATCAATATAATAATATATCCGTCAAAGATTCTATTAGAGGTTTTACTTTTATTAACAATCATCTTGTTATATTTGTGTTTGGTAAAAGTTCGATTGTAGATGTTTTTGTAGAACAAACCAATAAAAAAGACAGCATATATATAATTCAAAGCGATAATATGCATTATCATGTAGTGCCAATACATTACAAATGTTTTTTTACGAAAAACAACAATAAATGGGTGATGGATGAATACGGAAATTGTAAAGAACAATCGAATGCTTGGTTTTATTTTTATAGAGTACAAAAAGGAGACACTTGGGAAAAATTAGCAAAAAAATTTCGTTGTTCGGAATCGGATATAAAACGTCATCCTAAAGAACGCTTATGTGTCGGAATGTATATTGAAGTTCGGATAAGGATAGATAATAATCGAAAATTGCATTGTGAGAGATTTTTGTAGTAAATTTTATGTAAGCTACCGTACGATTTAGTACTTTTATTAATAATTAAATAATATAAAACAACAATGAAGATGAAAAATATAGTCATAGTAATAATAGTTTGTCTTATAGCATTTTTAGCTGGGATAAAAGTTCAAAAACATATTGGTTCTAAAAAAGAAAATAATTTTGATAAACACATTGTTTCTATTTTTGAATACGAAAACGAACTGTTAGAAAGCACCGTTTATAAAAGAATGTCAGCTATTGAAGAATGGGGAGGAGATACATCCGCTGATTATTATCACTTTTTAAAAAAAATACTTTTAGTTTCAAATTATTTCAACAATCTTCTTTCTTCTGAAAATGAAATCTGTAAATTTTCATGGGAAGAAATTTCAAAATTAACAGAGCATAGTGTTGTGACGGAAATTTTACATAAAAAATGTAAAGAATTAGACATACAAAAACTAAGTTCGGAAGAAGCAAGACTTTATGTAAATCTTTGCTACAATGTTATTATGCATAATTATTTAAAAAGATATAATTTTAACTATACGGTAGCCAGTTCGGGAGAAGTATTTGTTTTTTGTCCAAAGAAAGAAGTTGTTAAATTGGGAGAAACATACGAAACGTCAATATATTATTCTGTTAGAGATTTATCAAAATCATTTACTGTCGAATTTGAAGATGGAAGTATATATAAAGCACCTGATAATATATACCGTGAAGTTGCAACTAAAAAAGGGTTAAATATTAGAAAAGGGGAAATACAATATATTGATAATGCGAGGCTAAAGATATATCCCTTTGAGTTTTCCTTTTATGTAGAATAGGGTGGTAGTACCCCACCTCATTCTTTTTAATTTTCTTAAATTTATTATAAAAAAGAGCAAGAATCAAATAAAAGTATATTTTTGCAACGTTAAAAAATAAAAATATTAAAAAAACTGTCCTATTATAGGGAAACACTTAAAGTAGTCGACCCTTAAAAACATTTTAATTTATTGAATATCATTAAAATAATTTGTAAAATATATTGAAGATATTGCAATTATTTGTATCTTTGCAACAAAAATCTTGTATATTTTTGTATGATACCTA